>NZ_JAEQCF010000093.1:0-20455 GCF_020738625.1 Microcoleus sp. PH2017_09_SFU_O_A | reverse complement strand
CGCAACTACGTACCTAAGAGCGCTGAAGCGCAACTACGTACCTAAGAGCGCTGAAGCGCAACTACGTACCTAAGAGCGCTGAAGCGCAACTACGTACCTTTAGAAATTACCAAATTTATGTTTGCAGATTTCTTTATCAAACGACCTGTCTTTGCTAGTGTCTGCGCCTTAATTATCATTTTAGTAGGCGCAATCAGCATCCCCACACTGCCGATCGAACGCTTCCCTGACATCAGCCCCACCCAAATTAGCGTCACGGCTAACTATAGTGGGGCGAGTGCCGAAATTGTCGAAAATGCCGTTACGAATATCCTAGAGAGGCAAATCAACGGCGTAGAAGGGCTAAAATATCTAACTTCTAGCAGCAGTAATGACGGCACTAGCACTATTACTGCAACTTTCGATCCGTCGCGCAACAAAGATATTGCCGCTGTCGATGTCCAAAATCGAGTGTCAGTCGCTCAACCCCAACTCCCAGATGCCGTACAGCGCACGGGAGTGAGAGTTACCAAACAATCTACCAGTCTCTTGCTGGCGATCGGCTTATTTACCGAAAATAAAGAATACGACACCACATTTTTAAGCAACTACGCTGACTTGTATTTGGCAGATGCTTTAAAGCGGATCAAAGGTGTTGGCGATGTGCGAATTTTTGGGGAACGCCGCTATGCCATGCGCCTGTGGATCGACCCCAATAAGTTAGCAGCTCGCGGTTTGACAATGCAAGATATAACCAGGGCGCTTAACGAACAAAACTTACAAGTTGGTGCTGGGAGAGTTGGTCAAGAACCCGCTCCCGACGGGCAAATGTATCAAATTGATTTACGGGCTAAAAGCCGTCTGCAAGAACCAGCAGAATTTGAAGAAATTGTCCTTAAAACTGATGGAAATGGCACTGTAGTTAAGTTAAAAGAAGTCGGCAGAGCGGAATTAGGAGCCGAAAATTACAGCTCTTTCCTGCGATTTCGGGGCAATGATGCGGTGGGTTTGGGAATTTATCAATTGCCGGGAAGCAATGCTTTGAATGTGGCTCATGCTGTTAAAGCAGAAATGGAAAAACTCGCAACAAGTTTTCCTCCTGGGTTGATACATCGAGTCGCGCTTGATACGACTTTAGAAGTTTGGAGGCCCGCTAGGTTGGGTGTTTGACCGGGTAAATAGGGTTCTTGATTGGATGCAGCGGCAATATCGGAAATCTTTGATATTTCTCACGGGAATTAAAACCATTGTCACGTTCGTATTCATAGCCTCTCTGGGAGTCACAGCTTGGCTTTATCTATCAGTACCCACGGCATTTATCCCAGAGGAAGATCAGGGCTATTTTCTGACAATTATTCAAGGCCCCCAAGGAGTTTCGCTGCAATATACTCGCAAAGTGATGGATGAAGTTGAACAAGAAATTCTGAAACTTCCTGAGGTTGTAGGGACTTTCTCTGTGGGTGGCTTTGGTTTTAGCGGCAGCACTTCTAACCAGGGTATTATCTTTACTACGCTTAAATCCTGGAGCGAGCGTCACGGAGAAGCTCAAAGCGTACAAGCGATTATTGGTAAGTTGCGGGGTCAGCTTTCGGCAATTCCAGAAGCAAGAATTTTCCCGGTGAATCCGCCCGCAATTCAAGGTTTAGGTCAATTTGGAGGCTTCCAATTTCAACTTCAAGATCGCAAAGGAAACAGCGGTTTAGATGCTCTGGTTCAGGCGATGGGTGGGATTTTGAAGCAGGCGAATCAGACGCCGGGATTGCAAGCGGTTTTTAGTACGTTTGCTGCGAATACGCCTCAGTTAGTTGTGGAAGTTGACCGCAATCGGGCTAAGGCTTTGGATATTTCTATTAGTGATATTTTCAGTACGCTACAAACGGCTCTGGGTTCGCAGTATGTAAACGATTTTACTCTCCAGCAGCGCAATTATCGGGTGTACGTGCAAGCAGATAAACAGTTCCGTGCTAATCCTGAAGATATTAGTAAATTGTATGTCCGCTCTGCAAAGAATGAAATGATTTCTTTGAGCAATTTGGTGAAGCTAACTCCGGTGGTGGGAGCCCAAACTGTCAACCACTACAATTTATTTAGGTCAATTGAAATCAATGGCTCTCCCGCTCCGGGTGCGAGTTCTGGACAGGCGATTAAATCGATGGAAAAGGTGTCGGCTCAAGTTTTACCGTCTGGTTTTGGCTATGAATGGTCGGGGACTTCTTTGGAAGAAATTGAGTCGGGGGGTCAAGCGCCGATTATTTTTGGTTTGGGGCTGGTTTTTGTGTTCTTGGTTTTGGCTGCTCAGTACGAAAATTATGTGGATCCTTTTATTATTTTGCTGGCGGTTCCTCTGGCGATTTTAGGTGCGCTTTTGGCTCAGTCTTTGCGGGGTTTGGCGAATGATGTTTATTGCCAAATTGGTTTGGTGATGTTGATTGGATTGTCGAGTAAAAATGCGATTTTAATCGTGGAGTTTGCTAACCAGTTGCGGGAGCGGGGATATTCAATTGCTAAGGCAGCAGTTGAGGCGGCTCAAGAGCGTTTGCGACCGATTTTGATGACTTCTTTGGCGTTTGTTTTGGGGATTCTGCCTCTGGTTAATCCCGAAGGTGCAGGTGCAGCCAGTCGCCGATCGCTCGGGAATGCGATCGCGGGCGGGATGGTTGTTTCTACTTTCTTGAGTTTGTTTATGGTGCCGGTGCTGTATGTGGTGATTGTCTCGGCTCGCGATCGCTTTACAAAACGCGATCGCCCGGAACATCCGCCCCACGATGATGGCACGAGTTTGGATGGAAAAACTGCTCCCCGCGACGAGGTTGAGCGCGATCAAGTAGCGCCGTTGTAACAGCCCAATCTTCTAAGGTATGTAGTTGCGCTTAAGCGCTCTTTCATATAAAGAGCGCCCAAGTGCAACTACGTACCTAAAAATTAACTTCTAGAAAAGTCTTCTTTGGGCAGAAGGCTATGATGCAGGGGGGCTAGAGATGCTAAATTCGCATCAAATAGTTCGATCGCCCACAACTCACAAAAAATACTCTATGAACCGCCCCGCACCTGACAGTTCCTCCCAAATGAGCGACATTGAACGCGCCAACCTCAGCCGCACGATCGATTACAGTTCCATTCGATCGATACCTGAAATTTGGGCGATCGTCAAACAGCGATTTCCCCAAACCGTCGCCCTCCACGATCCCCACAGCAAACCCGAAATTAAACTCACCTATACCGACCTCTACCAACAAATCCAGCAATTCGCCAGCGGATTGCAGGCCCTCGGCATCAATGCAAACCCAGCAGAAATAATCCCTCCCCGCGTCGCCCTCTTCGCCGACAACAGCCCCCGCTGGCTGATAGCCGATCAAGGTATCATGACCGCTGGGGCCGCCAACGCCGTGCGAGGCGCCACCGCCGACCCCGAAGAACTCCTCTACATCATCCAAGACAGCGGCAGTACCGCTTTAGTAGTCGAAAACCTGGCCTTACTCAAAAAACTGCAAGCCCGCCTCCCCGATTTGCCGATCGAACTTATCGTCCTTCTCTCCGACGAGGAACCAGAAACCAGCCCCACCCTAACCACAGTCAAATTTTCCCAAGTCATGGCCACAGGCGCCAACCGCCCCTTCAAACCCGCCAACCACAACCACCAAACCCTCGCCACCCTCCTCTACACTAGCGGCACCACCGGCAAACCCAAAGGCGTCATGCTGACTCACGGGAACCTGCTGCACCAACTCACCACCTTCGGCACAATTTTGCAACCCGAACCGGGCGAATCAGCCCTCAGCATCCTGCCCAGTTGGCACGCCTACGAACGCACAGTCGAATACTTCCTGCTTTCCCAAGGATGCACGCAAATTTACACCAATATTCGCTATTTCAAACAAGACTTTAAAAGTTGCAAGCCCCAGTACATGGTGAGCGTTCCGCGCATCTGGGAATCGATTTACGAGGCTGTACAAAAGCAATTTAGAGAACAGCCACCCAACAAACAAAAATTGGTTAATTTTCTGTTATCTGCCAGCCAGCAATACATTGAAGCCCGCCGCATTTTTCAAGGTTTAACTCTCAGTTTGAAACCTGCTTCTGCTTCGGAAAAACTGATCGCCCGGATCAAAAGTATTCTGTTGTCTCCCGTACACGCGATCGCCGAAAAACTGGTTTATCAAAAAGTCCGGGAAGCTACGGGAGGGCGTTTTAAGTGGGCAATTAGCGGCGGAGGTTCTTTGGCCGCGCATTTAGACAATTTCTTTGAAATCGCGAATATCGGTTTGTTGGTGGGATACGGTTTAACTGAAACATCTCCAGTTTTAACAGTCCGCCGCCCTTGGCACAATCTTAAAGGTTCTGCCGGACAGCCGATCGCCCATACTGAAATTAAAATAGTTGACCCCGAAACTAAACAGCAACTGCCAACAGGCCAGCGCGGTTTAGTATTGGGACGCGGGCCGCAAATCATGCAGGGCTACTATCTCAATCCCCAAGCTACCGCGAAAGCCATTGACTCCGAAGGCTGGTTTGACACCGGCGATTTGGGTTGGCTGACACCGGGCAATGACTTAGTTTTGACCGGGCGCGCCAAAGATACGATCGTCCTCAGCAACGGCGAAAATATCGAACCGCAGCCGATCGAAGATGCCTGCGTCCGCAGCCCCTACATCGACCAAATTATGGTAGTAGGTCAAGACCAAAAATCGATCGGCGCCTTAATTGTCCCCAATTCAGAAGCCGTGCAGAAATGGGCAGAAACTCAGAATCCGCCAATACACGAAATTGACTGGAATAGCAAGAAAATTCAAGACTTATTCCGTCAAGAATTGAACCGGGAGGTGCAAAATCGCCCCGGATACCGCGCGGACGATCGCATTGGCCCGTTCCGGTTGATTCAGGAGCCATTTTCGATGGAAAATGGAATGTTGACTCAGACCCTGAAAATTAAGCGCCCGGTTGTGACTGAACACTACCGCGATATGATTGACGGGATGTTTTGAAATATTCGCAGGACTTGGGGAATGGAGAAGAAAAAATTATCCCTACACCCAAGTCCCGATTGGTGTCAACTTAAGCCTCAAAACCTTTGTATCTCTCGTTTATTTGTATCTCTCGTTTATAGGAGAGGCCAGATCCCCCTAAATCCCCCTTAAGAAGGGGGACTTTGAGAAGATTCTTATCCCCCCCTTAAGAAGGGGGGCTAGGGGGGATCTGGCCTGAATCGCCAGACAGAAGACTGATAATAGGTTTGACGTTCAGTTGACACCAACACCCGAGTCCCGAGTCCGAGTCCTGAGTCATTAGGAAATGTCTACCAACTATTGACTAATGACTGATGACTGTTGTTCGCGAGCGGGGACGCTCGCACTTCTGACTAATGCCTAATTCCCAATTGACAAGCAACAAATTTATGGAACCACAATTACTCTTGAAGCGATCGATTAACGTAAAAGTCGTCGTTACTCCCCGCTGGAAAGAAGAAGCTCAACAGCAACTCCAAGCCCAAATCAATCAAATAGATTCTCAGCTACAACAGCTAGAAATGCAAGGGCAGCGGATGGTTTCAGAAATCCAAAAGCAAAGCCTGCAACCCCCCGGCCCGCAAGTAATGCAGCAAATAGAAAACATTCAAGTGCAGGTGAATCAAAGAAAGAGCGAACTGCTAGAACAGAAAAACCAAAACCTGCAACAGCTTCAGCAAGTGCAGGTGCTAGACCTCGAACAAGAAGTGAGTCAAGGTCAAATTGACGGCACGTTCACCGTCGGGGTGGGAGAAAACTTGATTCAAAAAATGCAAATAGAAGTTCTGCTCCGCGACGGCATTGTCGAAGAAATTCGAGGTGATATTTAGAACTTAGAAATTGGTGATTGGTAATTGATAATTGGTAATTGGTAGGTAATTTTGAGTTGATAGCCGCACATCTTCGGACTAGAGGCTGGCATAATAATAACTATTGCCGATCGCCAATTATCAATTCCCAAATACCGATCGCCAATTACCAACTCACAAGGAATTTTTACAGATGATTCGCGAAGTTTTCATGCCAGCCCTAAGCTCTACCATGACAGAGGGCAAAATTGTTTCCTGGGTCAAATCCGCTGGGGACAAAGTAGAAAAGGGCGAAACGGTAGTCGTAGTTGAATCTGACAAAGCCGACATGGATGTCGAGTCTTTCTACGAAGGCTATCTAGCAATAATTATTGTACCAGCAGGCGAAGTTGCTCCGGTCGGAGCTGCGATCGCCCTAGTCGCAGAAACAGAAGCCGAAATCGCCGCCGCCCAGAAACAAGGAGCCGGCGCCCCCGCAGCCGCAGCTCCAGCAGCCGCAGCCCCCGTTCCTGTCGCAGCTACAGCATCAGTGGGTTTGCAGCAAAACGTCAGCCGCCAAAACGGCCGCAGCATCGTCTCTCCCCGCGCTCGCAAATTAGCCAAAGAGTTTAAAGTAGATTTAAATTCAATCAAAGGCAGCGGCCCCAACGGTCGGATTGTTGCAGAAGATGTGGAAGCAGCAGCCGGTAAAGCCCAACCAGCTCCGGTTCAGCAACCAGTAACAGTCCCCGCAGCACCCGCGCTCGCACCCGCACCCGCAGCAGCCAAACCCGCACCCGCACCAGTCCCAGCGGTAGCGCTTTCCGGTAACAGAGTACCGATGAATGCGCTGCAAAATGCGGTGGTTCGCAATATGGAAGCAAGTTTGAGCGTGCCCTGTTTCCGCGTCGGCTATACAATTACTACTGACAATCTCGACAAACTCTACAAACAAATTAAGTCAAAAGGCGTCACGATGACGGCTATGCTGGCAAAAGCAGTAGCGGTAACTTTACAAAAACATCCTCTGCTGAATGCTTGTTATGTGGAGTCGGGAATTCAACACCGTGCTGATATTAATGTGGCGGTAGCGGTGGCGATGGACGGCGGCGGTTTGATTACGCCGGTGTTGCAAAATGCCGATCGCCTGGACATATATTCTCTCTCCCGCAGTTGGAAGGATTTAGTCGATCGCGCCCGCGCCAAACAGCTAAAACCCGACGAATACAGCACGGGAACTTTTACTCTTTCCAATTTGGGAATGTATGGAGTAGATAAGTTTGACGCGATTTTGCCGCCGAATCAAGGCTCGATTTTGGCGATCGGCTCTTCGCGGCCCCAAGTCGTAGCTAACGAGGAAGGCTTGATGGGAGTGAAGCGGCAAATGCAAGTTAATATTACTTGCGATCACCGAATTATTTACGGTGCTGATGCTGCGTCTTTCTTGCAGGATTTAGCGAAATTGATCGAGACAAATCCTCAATCTTTGACACTTTAATTAGTTAACTGTTGACGGTTGACGGTTGACTGTTGATAGTTGATATCGTTTCCGGTAGCATCGGAATTATTAGCCAAAATGAGGAGACGGCAGTGCCGTGTCCCTACCAATAATATTGTAGGGATACGGCAATGCCGTCTCCTCTATATCATTTCGATGCAACCGAATTGATATCAAACAAGAATACTTTGTTCAAACTCGCACCGAATTTCATCTACAACTTTGCGATCGCTCAAATCACGATGCCACCAGTGGCTACAGCCATCTTGACAATATTTATCGTACCTGCGGGCATCAGCAATTGCTAATAAACTGATTAACAGAAAAAAGGTTTTGATAGATTCTGAGGCTGGCAGTTTCAAAAGCTTTGTGATTTGTTCTTTTAATCGCCCTTTGCTCAGCAATACGCAAGGGGTGTAAGTTGCACGAAGTTTTGATTTAGTAATAGCTAGGAAAACATCTTCTTCTCGCGCCCCTGCTTGGATGGTCATGTAGGATAGCCGCTGCAATATTTCCTGCTGGCCTTCGGTTGGGAAGCTTAAGAACCAGTTTTTTGCATCTTCTTGGCTAATTAATTGTTGTTGAATTTGATTGATTATAATTTCATCGGTTAGATTCATTAAATAAAATTTTAGTTTCAGCCATCTGTTGATTTGAGTTTGCCGGATGCTTTTGCTTGGTCGATCGCATCTTGAATCAGAAGGTAGACAAAGTTGGAGATCGATCGCTTTTCGATATCGCACAACTTTTCTAATTCCTTTTTAGCCTGTGTTGGCAAAACCACTGAAATCCGCTCGCTGTCGCTCATGCCTTGCAATCTGTTAGAAGTTTCTCCTATTGTGCCACCTCCTCCGTCCAGCTCGTGCATCCACAGTCAGTTGTGTGCTTATCTATGCACACTTACGCTTACTTTGTGTTATTTTTATGGGTAATGTCAGAAGCCAGCGCATCCACCGACCAAGTTTCTGCGCTGGCTCTGGCTCCGTTTAGCAATGGAGACTCCTCTATTATGAAATACGAAGGATACCTGAAGCCGTGGGCAGTGGCTCGCTTGCTTCCGAGCTTGCAATGGGCGATCGTTGGTCGCTATCGCAGCCGATCGGATGCGGAGGGACATCTTCAGTTGTTTCGGCAACGAGTGCCCAACATCCGATTTGAAGTGGTGTTTGATTTACCGCATCCTCAAGGATAATTTTCTTGAGAAACGGTGTTCGATTGACTGACAGTTCACTTTGGGGCGATCGCACTTTTGGAGATTAAGGGCGATCGCACTTAATTAACAAATAGCCGAAGCAGGCGCAATTTCGCGGAGTGGCATCAGGAATTCTTGCTTTTCTTCGGGGGTGATATAGCCGCCATTTAGAGCCATTTCCATGAGTTGTTCAACAAATCCCTTTAACTCTGTGATAACTTGATTTTTATTCAGTTCCAATTGTTGATTTCTGGATTTTAGCGTAAACTGATTTGGAGATAAATATCCAAATTCTTTGAAATTACAACTAATTTTATCGTTGGTTAAGGGCTGCAATTCAAAAGTAAGGCACACACTTTCAACAAATTCTATTTTGATGGGTTTGCCTTGAGATAACTCACTGAGTTTTTTGGGGAGTTCATCTTCTAGGAGCATACATATATCGGGGTCTAAAAAAAGTTTGATTTTTTGTTCACCGATTTCTATTGAAACTGGGCGATCGCATTCAAAGCAAAATAGTTTCAGCCCTAATTCAAAATGCGAAAGTTCTCCTAATGAGTCATCTGGTGCATCAGCATATTTTTCGCCATTAGGTTCTTCTAGGTGGATTGTAAAATTGCTATAGTTATTCATCTTCATCGCTCCTATCTAATGGCGAGAGGCTTTATTTGATTGGTTTAATTTCGGCTATTGGTCGATCGTCTTGCAAGAGTACCAATATATTACCCTCTTGGATGAGTTTAATAAAGCTCGACAGATCCCTCTGAATTTCATCAATATTAATGTCGATCGCAGTTGCGCCGGAAATAACTGACTCAGCATGGGAAGATAAAGGAGGGGATTCATTAGCAACTATTTCGCGCAGCAAATGCGTACATAAATCCCGATTTTGAGAATGGGTAGAATGTAACATCTCGCCATATAAACTCCGGGCTAAATCCTGATTGAGAATTCCATAAAGTAGAATCATTGTCCATTCTTTAGCATTCACAATCATTCTGTCTATGCTATCAATAAACGCCTGCAACTGGTCTTTTAGCTCAAAAGACTCCAGAAAATGAATGAGACCATACATGACTTCATGTTGTTCGCATCTGTCATCTAAAACTAGATAAAGTGTTGGCAAATATTCGCTGTTAGGATGTAGGGCAAGTTCGGCTAAAGCGAAGTCAAAATTCATTGCTTCTTCATCAGAGCGGATGAATTTATTAGCATTTAATGTTTCTATTAATTGAGTAACGTTCATCTTATGTCTCCCACTTTATCAAAAGTACCCGACCATGCCAGTGAAAAAGGGTTCGCTATTTTAATTAAATCATGGAAGATTGCTTTTGGTGAATGGGAGGCGATCGCTCTTTGGGAAATGGGAGGCGATCGCCCGCCTTTTGGGGCAAAGTGATTAACTTGGTTCTTTAAAAGCTTCTAAACCCGCACGCAATACACTTGCTACAGGATGATTGATCGCTTGCATTAATGCCTCAACACTCATCGCTTGAATTAAACTAACTACTCGCTGTTCTAAAGTAGGGTCGCTTTTTATTTGTTTTATAGCCTCTTCTGCTACAACTGCTTTTTCGCTCAGAGTCTCCGTTGGGTAATTTTGTGCCAGTTGCTCTAGCAATTTCTGAATTTCTGCTGCTGCTTCAGCTAGATTTTGCTTTTGTTCAGGTGAGTAATTGTGGATAGTACCACCTACTTGCTGAGAATTTATATTCTGAGAGTAGCCAACACCTATTGATGCTTGACTTTGATTGATTTTGGGTTCTGACATAATATCTCCGTAGCCATAGCTAATTATTGTTTTCATTATATATCTTACCACCTACTTGCCGAACACTAATGCTCCCAGAGTATCCAATACCAATTGAGGAGCCACTTTGGTCAACATTGATAGAATTGTCTTCTATATTAATTACGTAAGTTTTTTCTTCATTGCTATCTAAAATTTTATATAATTCTGAAACTACTTCTTCTAATAATTTTTCACTGGTGATATTTTTACCACTGGTGAGTAAAAGATTTGCTTTATCTCCTGAAATGAAAGATACTTCAATCAAATACTGGGTTGTGATTACTTTGATTGTTTTGGGTATAAAAAAATTATAACCTAAAGCCAGTATAATCATTGTGACAATTACTATTAGCCATATTCTTTCGCTTTCTTTTATTAAGAAGAATAATGCTGCCACATACATACAAATCAAAACCTCAAATGGCACTCCTTTTTTATTTCTTGTTGTCTCAGTAATTTGAGCTTCAGTGACTCTAAAACCGGTAATGTTACGAATTAAATAAACAGCATTTCCCAATCTCACTGCTTTTTTGCTGAAGTATAGTTTAGAGCCTGTGAGTAAAGGAGTGACCCCTTGATTCTGAGACGAAGCCATAATTTCAATCTTTCAATCTGCTTATCAACCCCAAGAAGAGATGCTACAGCCTCTTGTTTATATATCAGGGGCTAATCCACAAAATTATGCAAAAACCCAGAAAATAAATTAAAAAAATTACCAGCAGCACCCGAAACTAGAGTCAAACCCAGAAAATTACCAAAATTCAGCCCTACTCCCCTGTCGGGTCGCTAACTGCCATCAGTAATAACTCAAAAGCCCTGCCACAAACTTTTTGACTTGTAAATTGCACCATGTACAGTTGAGCTTTCAAGTATAGTAAGCTAAATAACACTGGTTGCAAACTGATATACATCAGGAATTATGTTAGAATCGCATCAGGAAATTTACACACACCAATCTATGGCATCCACAAACGATCGCTTCGTCGAAGCAGAAAGCCGCTGGGATCTCAAAACTCTGTACGCAGACTTGGCCGCCGTTAAGGGAAAGCCTCTCACCCCCGTAGAAAAGCTGCACCTGCGGGGGTTGCTTTGTGGCAATAGTCCCGCTGAAATTGCGGAAAAGCTGCAAAAAAATCCCAAAGGTGTGGAAACTGACCTGTGTGCCACTATTTATAGATACGTTAAAGGCTTTGTGGGTAAAGGGATTGAAAAGATCGAAAATTGGAGAAATATTGCTGAATGGCTTGAGGATGCTGGATATAAAACTCAGTCATCTGCTAAATTCGCAACTAAAGATTTATTACCTGAAAATTGTATTGTTAATGTAAGCAATATAACTATTGATAAAAATCAAATAGTAATTGTTTTCAAGGTACAAATACCGACTTCACCAGATTCTGAAATCTCAATAGAAAATCTAGACATCAACGATAACAACGCTAACTAAAGTTTAGCCACTATTCAACTGATTGGTAGGGTGAAGCGACTAAAATCAGGAAGGGCGATCGCGCTTTTACCCGATCTCGCAGGGCGATCGCACATTGCGTTTCTCAAATAAGGGCGATCGTATTTCTATTGTGCTACGATTCAATCAGATTTTGGCGATCGATTATGACCATCAAAGAACAACTTCTCCAAACCATTGAAACACTGCCTGATGACTTGCTCGCAGCAACCTTGAAATTCGTCCAAACCCTTCAGCATCCCATTCACAAAACTCCCGGAATTTGTGGCGGTGCAGCGTGAATTCGCGATACCCGCATTCCTGTCTGGACGATTGTTGCTTATCAACAACAGGGCGCAACTGAAGCGGAACTTCTCTATAATTATCCAGGACTCACCCTTCAAGATATACAAGCGGTGACGAACTATTACGATCGCAATCGAGAAGAAATCGAGCTGTGGCTTGCTGAAAATAAGTAACTAAAAATGCTAAAGTTTTACTCAAATGAAAACTTCCCGATCGCAATGGTTGATTTACTGCGATCGCGTGGCTATGATGTTTTGACATCCTAGGGCGCCGGACAAGCCAATCAAAAAATTCCAGATGATGAAGTCTTGATGTACGCAATAAATGTAGGGCGCGCAGTCATTACAGAAAATCGTCAAGATTTTATCAATCTCCACTCTACAACCTCAAATCACCCAGGAATTATAATTTGTAAAGCCGATCGAGATTATGCAGGTAAAGTGCAGGTACTCCACGACTTTTTAACTCAAGATACACAGCCGATGGACAATCGTCTGCTTCGGGTAATGAAACAAAATCTTAAAGCTAGCCAACAGACATTTATACTTCAGGAATACCCAAAATCTTCTTAATAATCATTATAATTATAATTCCCGTCGTCTATTGTGCTACGATTCAATGAGAGCGTCAGTAACTAAAAAAAATGGCAACAATTACCCTTCAAATTCCCGACGAATTGGCTCAACGTCTAGAACCTTTGCAAAATCGATTGCCAGAATTGCTTTGGCAAATTCTAGAATTAACGAAGAATCCCACAACTATCGAGCCGGAAATCAACACTCATAGTGGCGATATTCCCGCAGTTTATCAAGAAGTTCTTGATTTTTTGATAAAGAGTCCAATTCCACAAGAGATTGTTAATTTCAAGGTTTCACAACAGGCTCAGATACGCCTACAAATTTTGCTTGACAAAAACCGCGAATCGATACTAAATCCAATGGAAATAGAAGAATTAGATGTTTGCGAGCAGCTAGAACATCTGATAATTTTACTAAAAGCAAGAGCCTATTCAGAGATTTGATAAATGACTCCTACTTCCATATCGATAAACAAGGCTAAGAACAACGCTATTGAAATTATGAGAATCATCAGAGGCGAGCGGGATTTAGAAACTTTTTTTGAAGATAAAAGCAACCGAGAAGAAATCGAGCTGTGGCTTGCTGAAATAATCTAGATGTACGATAGCTTATCTACTTCTATATCGCTCTAACCCAAAATAAAATCAACGCTTACTTCAAACTCAGGAAAAGCTAGCGGCGCAACCATTTCTCCCCGCTCAAACTTTTGCATTGAAGTATAGCCATTTGCCGTCGGACAACGGTAAACTTCTAAACAATTCACCTCAAGATCCCACAACCATACTTCTTGAATACCAGAACGAGCATAGTTAGGAACTTTCACATTGCGATCGAAATCAACAGTGCTATCAGAAACCTCAACTAACAACAAAACTTCAGATGGTACTGGATGTGCAGTAGCGTAGTAGTCAGCGCGAGGTTGTAGCAATACAATATCCGGTTGAGGTTCTGTACGCTCACTTAACTGAATTGGGTTTTGAACATCCAAAATAGCACTTTCTTCTGGAAGTTGGCGAAACTGTCGGATCAGTCGCCGTACACAAGTTGCATGACGAGTACCAATTGCAGCCATTTGAACGATCTCTCCTTCTATCAATTCTACTCGGTCATCTTCACCCAAAATGCCAGCCTCACCCATTAGGTGATATTCTTGCACTGTAAATAGCCGTCTTTGCATTTGAACAGACATAACTATTCTCCTTATTCGGCAGTTGTATAAACTTTATCATTATTGCCAGTAAGCTTCAACCTACTGGCCGATCGCCCTAACTCAATCACCATCAACTAATTACTCGATCGCACAGTCAGCACTTGCGGCGGCGTCGCATCCGGCGGATACAAGAAATCCACCTGCACCAAACGGCGTTCCCCCGGCTTCATATTCACATTTACCAAAGCTTCCCCCTGCTGTCCCCGGCGCTGCACAATGTGAATGTAGCGCGTCAAAGTCTTCCCCCCATCATCATTAAACATCACCCGCAGCGTACCTCGGAAAAATATCCGATTTTCCGGAGGATCGTAAAACGTAAGTCCGGCCGATTCTTTATTTGCTTTAATCGGTGTTTGCATTCTAATGCTCACAGCTTGCGACTCGCGAGACTTGTTATAAAGTGGAAAAGTTAAATTGTATTGAATCCCGTAATTACCGTGAGCAAAATAAGCAGTATCTGGATAGCGAGCTAACATTTTAGCGCTTTGAATTTGACCAGTCCCAAAAGTACCAGTATCAGTAGTGCTCAGAGCATAAGAAAATGACTCGCCGCGATTGGGAATCGTTAAATAATCGGTTCGCGAATTGTCAGTAATTTTAGCTTTCCACTCGGAACCTTCAGCGACTCCGGCCACGCGCCCGTAAATTTTTTGCAGTGGATTTTCGCCTCTGGGAGTTGGTGCTAAATCTCTCGGCCCAGCTAAACCTTTCGTGTTTAAAATATTTTCCCATTGTTCCAAAGTCGGATATTGCTCGACTCCTTCTTTAGTTTGAGGAGCAAACATAGCTAAACTAGCAACATAAACCGAATTGCTGCTCGACACTCGCATTAAAGTCGATCGCCCGTTAGAAGCAGGCGTGACATTCCCCACAGGTATCGGCAAATTCATCAGCATTCGGCTCTGGTTTGCCGGAATCTCGATGGAAGCAGGCAAAATGGCTTGTCGGTGCCCCCGCAGCACATCGCTCGTAATGCGGCTGCCAGGCCCCGCAAACACAGTGCCGAATCGATTTTCTAAATACGACGGCAAATCGACAAACAAAGCATCCGGGCGAGTTAAATAAGTCGCTCCTTGCAGGATATTTAAAGTAACAGGTTCCGAGTTGGGATTGTGGACAATTATGCCTTGAAATAAGGTGCGAGTTTCGGCACGATTTTTAGCTTTGGCGATGTGGTGGGCGAAGATGTCAAATCGGCCTTTGAAGGCAAAGTTTAAGTGTGCAGAAGGTACTTGTTTGGCTTCCTCGGGAAATGTGGAGAGCAAAATGCCTTCGGTTTGTACAACTTCCGGGCTGTTACTGTTGAAAACCGGGATGCTGTCGAGTTTTCCCGGCAAAACGCGCACTTGCTGGGGCACCGTCACAGTTTTCAGCGGGGCGGTTGTCTGCGGTTGTGGTGGTAAATCCAGTTCGTTTTCCGGTAGCGGGACTTCTCGCTGAATTTGGATGACTTGTTGACTCGGAGGTTTCGGGATTGCTTGAGCTAAGGGTAGAATTGGTAACAAAAACATAGCTGTGAGCGCGTTTAACTGAACTTGCAAATTGCTTTGACGCAAAGCAATCGACACAAAACTTTACCACAACTATGTTGACATTTCCTTGAGTTTGGGAATTTTAGGTCAATTTTTGCGGATATAGTCAAATTTAGGACAAATTTTCAATGACGATAATTTTAACCAACGACGACGGCATTGATGCTCCGGGGATTCAGGCACTTTTGCAGGCTGTAGAGGGCAAGACAATTATGGTGGCCCCTCAAGGGCAACTTTCGGGCTGCGGGCATCAGGTGACTGCTCACAGTCCGATTCATGTCGATCGGCGATCGTCCGTCGAGTATGCTGTAGGAGGAACACCCGCAGACTGCGTGCGGATTGCTCTCAATCACGTTTGTCCAAAACCGGATTTGGTACTTTCCGGGATTAACGCCGGCGGCAATTTGGGCGTTGACGTGTACATTTCAGGTACAGTTGCTGCGGTGCGGGAAGCAGCTATGCACGGTATTCCTGGCATCGCAATTTCCCATAGAATTAAAAGGCCGCTGGAAATTGACTGGGATGTCGCGACTCGCTGGACATCGCGGGTGTTGGCCGATTTGCTGAATCGCGAACCAAAGCCGGGGTGTTTCTGGAATGTGAATTTTCCGCATTTAGCGCCGGGAAGTGCGGAACCGGAAATTGTGTTTTGTCGCCCTTCAACTCAGCCGCTGCCTGTGGTTTACCGCCAAGAGGGAGAATACTTTTATTATGTGGGAGAGTATGGAAATCGCGATCGAGCGCCGGGGACTGATGTTGAGGTGTGTTTTGGCGGTAATATTGCTGTGACTGAGATATCTCTGTGAGGGATTAGGTAGGGTGGTTTTATTCTCATACCAAAAGTATCGCTCAAAGGTCGGCTCGCCCTTGCCCCAAGGTATGTAGTTGCGCTTCAGCGCTCTTAGCTCATATTAGGAAATAGCGCTTTCATCGCAACTACGTACTTCAGATGAAAGGTTCTTAGCTTATATTAGGGAAAAGCGCTTTCATCGCAACTACGTACCTCAGATGAAAGCGTTCTTAGCTTATACTATAAAGAGCGCTGAAGCGCAACTACGTACCTAAGATGAATGGTTCTTAGCTTATATTAGGAAATAGCGCTTTCATCGCAACTATGTACTTCAGATTAAAGGTTCTTAGCTTATATTAGGAAATAGGTCTGAAGCGCAACTACGTACCTAAATTGTATGACGACAATAAAACCGCCCATATAGCCTAAATATAATATCCTATGGCTAAATTACCATGATAAACCCATCTGATGATTGCGAGCATTCTCTGCGGATATGATTTAATAATAAACCCGTTTTCAGATGAGCCGAAAACGGGATATTTAAATAGGTTGAAACTTGAGAGGAATGACAATCAAACAAAATTAATCGCCATCCCGAGAATGGCAGCTATCTCTCCTTCTGACCGTCCCTGCTACCAAAATTTTTATTGTCATCCTTCGGCTTAGCAACACCATCAGGTTGTTTTTTTGGCTTTTTGACTTCTTTGTTGCTTTTTCTTTCTTTTGACATAATCATTCCTCAATTTTGACTCAAAAAACATCGATAGAAACCTCTGCCTAACTGCAAGTAAAAGGAGTTGCCCGACAGACAGGTGCGATATCGTGTTCGGTCAATTAGCCTTAATAGAATAAGTTTGTAGTCAGGACTTAATTCTTCAGCATTTTCTGAGGACTTAACCCACTACAAACTTATTTTACAGTGTTTTCAGCGGACACGAGTTTACTTGCTGTTAGTATCGTATCATCTTTGGTAGATTATAAACTATGTTTTGCACTCCTAGCATCTACTCTTAGGCATATCCATAAATTCCTCATGTGTAGAATGTCGGAAATTACTTTATTTCCTAGAGTTTGTAGCATCAACGTTCCACTCACCCGATTAATTTCGCGACTCGCAAAGCAGAGGTAATCGCTCCTTCGTGCAAGCCATCTCCCAAATAAGCTCCCGCATGATAGGTATGATTCTCGCCATTAGTCTCGATAATTTCATCTCGATATCGGAAAGACTCCACTGTATATAATGGTGTGTGATGTTTCTGAATGTGAATAATTTGCTCTTTTGCAATCAATTCATCCAGATGAAAAGCTAAACTGTACTCTCGCGGCGATGTGATGCCGCAAAGCTGATTCAAGCTTGCATTGTAGCCCCATCCCTTGTCCGTCTCGAAAAAATCGAATTCCGATAACTTGCGAATACCGTAGCGATCGTACATCGAAGTATCCGAATGCAGCACAGTCGTGGCATAATTGGGTTTCCAGGCCGCAAACCGCTTCGTTTCCGCCTCCGTCGGGTCAGCCAACAGCCTCATCACTTGGTCTGGCGGCATCGCAAACACCACCTTATCAAATTCCTGAGTCTCCCCATTTGCCAGCACAATTTTTACAGCACCAGCACTTCTGAAAATCTTAGCAATCTCCACATTCAGCAGGATATCACCCTTATACCGCTCCAGAATCTTTTCAATGTAAGAATAGACCCCCCCTTTAATCCTCACCCAATTCACCGAAGCATATTCGCGCAGCACCGGCATCGCCAATTCCGCTGGAAAATCGTCGAGCAATTCAAACGGTATCGAGTAGCTGTACATCGTCAGCAACTTCAGCCAATCATTGCGGACGCACGACTTTTTTAAACTATGAGAAAGTGGCATATCGTAGAAATCGTGCTGTTTGGCAAACCGCATTTTTAGCAGAAATCCAGCCGAACGAGCATAGAGACTGTCGAGTTGCAAATACTCAATCAAGCGTTGCATTCCCGTAAAATTTTTTTGAATAGCAACCGCTGACAAAAAGTGACCGCCATCTTTAAAAAATAGCGATGAACCAATCTGCACGGGTTCTAATTCAACGCCTAGATCCTGCATTAAAGCCGCGAAATTGTAAAACACAGTGGGAAATTCTAGCACCCCATTTTCTAATATTTCATTGCACTCAGATTGATTGGGCAAAACATTTTTATTGAGCGTCCGAATGTGTCCGCCTAAAATCGGCTGACTTTCCAACACAGTGACGTGGTGTCCCTGTTTGTTGAGCCAGTAGGCTGTAGCCATACCGCTAGCTCCGCCCCCAACAATTGCAATTCTCATGGTTCTCTCCTAAATTGATAGAGTGGAACATTAATCATCGAATGCTTAAGAGCTTAAAAAAAGAAGGTATGTAGTTGCGCTTCAGCGCTCCTTATAAATATTAGGAAAGAGCGCTCAAGCGCAACTACGTACCTAATTTGTCTGATGACAATAAACTGCCCTACCTAACTCCTCTTAATAAGGGGGGGGCTAGAAGCTGTTTCTAGTTTTCTGGCTGGTTGGATGTAATGCCCTTTTTATTTCTTAGTCTGCGGAGGTAGACTTCGTTTCACAACTAGCGATTTCCATCGCCGAGTAACGAATTTCTCTTAGCCTAAAATCGCATCGCCGGACAAACGTTGATAAAGCAGCGCCCCCGTCCAAAATGTCGGTGCAAAGCCTGGATAGCCCGAGGATGCGTTGCAGAAATAGAAATTGTTGAGGGATGTTTCGTGATTTAGCCGATCGACTCCCATGTTTTTCGGCGTCAGGGTAGAACCGTAGGAATTGCCGTTGGGACACCAGCAAAAGCGCTCGTTAGTGGTAGGACTTCCGGTAATATGAAAAATCATGTGTTTGCGGAAATCGGGAACATAGTGTTTTTCAACTACGTCTAAAATTGAGTCGAGAATCTCTTGTTTTTTCTGCCTGTAAGCTTTGCGGTCGGTCTCCCAAAGTTGTTTAAAATAACTGTAGTTAGCCACAGTCAGAAATTCTACAATTTGACAACCTTCGGGACAATCGGGCCGCGCTTCGGTGAGTAAAGTCGGCGTTGTAATCGCAAAACTCGGACGAGAAAAATCATTTTTGTCATACATTTGAGCAAAAGCTTCATTCAGATCCAAATGTTCGGAATGAAACGTATTCCACTTGCCAAAGCCGTAGTCTCGCAGGTCGATATCTTTGACAACGCAGTACACCATGTAGTTGGATGCAGAATACTCATAATCAAGTTTCCGCCGCACTGTTTTTGAGAACAGTTCCTGACCAATCATCTTGGCTGCTCTTTTGGGGTCGAGGTTGCAAATCACCGTGTCGCCCGTGAATTCATGGGTTTGATGCGTTGTCAAATCCATCGCTTCAACTCCCGTGACAGTTCTATCTGTCAGCCGGAAATTCGTGACTTCATGGTTTAGTAAAACTTTCCCGCCGTTGGATTCAATGACTTTAACTAAAGAATTGATGACATCTTCAAAATGCTGCGTCGGATAAAATGCACCTTCTTGATAGCCTCGAAACAAAGCAATCCAAGCATAGAAAGACAACTGGTTAGGAGGTAGCAAAAAGTCCGGCCATTGCAGGGCTAATAAAGTTTGGGCGCCTTGGGGGAGTTGGAATTTATCAAAAACATCCTGAAGCGTGCTATTGAGGTGTTGGACGGCGCAGAATACGTCACCGAAATTTTTGAGCAATTCAATTGGTTTGACGGGAGGAGCGAGTTTTCTGAGTCCTTCGCCAGTTTTTTCGACTTCGTTGACGAATTTGCGAATTCTCTCGCCCGCTTCGGGAAACAGCGCCGACAATCGCCGGATCAATTCCTCTGCTTCCGAGGGAATATCGAGGGCGTACCCAGGCATTCTCATGTGGTCGAAGCCATTCGGATCGTAGCGCTCAAAGGTGACATCGCGATCGAGATTGAGTTTTTTGAGGACTCGATCGACTGTATGTCCTTCGCCGCAGTCCCAAACGTAGTGGAATTGGGCATTAAACGTGTATTTTTTGGCCATTGTAAAGGTGTGGCCAAAGCCTCCGGGATGCTCGTGAGCTTCCAGGATGTGCACGATTTTGCCGGAGTTGGCCATCAAGGCTCCAAAAACCAATGCTGATAAACCACTACCGACGATGAGGTAATCTGTTTTCATGGGATATTTCCTCGATCGATTGAATCGGGCGATCGTTCTATTTTTAGGCTAACGCTCAATTCTGAGGAAATTCTGAAGATGATTTCTTATAGCCCCCCGGCGATTGGAAATCGCGGCTACACAAACGATGTCCACCTCCGTGGACGAAGAAGGTATTCGGAGATGGAAAATTATCAAATAAAATCTTTAACCC
>NZ_JAEQCF010000092.1:0-20529 GCF_020738625.1 Microcoleus sp. PH2017_09_SFU_O_A | reverse complement strand
TTTATTCCTGTAGTTTTAGGACTGTGGACTAAAATTACTAACGTAGATGTCTAACATTGACTACTTTTGGGTAGCTTTGTCCAGGTTTTTACGAGCGGTGAATATGCAGGCATTTGTGGCAGGTTTGGGATGTGTACCTTGGGTCAACAAATACCAGATTTACGCCAAACTTTACTTTACTGCCTTATAACAAAGGAATTGGCGAAGCTGAAAAAACGCCCAACTGTTGCTTCTGCGTCTCTCTGTTTTAGAACGTGGCTGTTGGTTGGTTCGTTCTCTGATACCCGTCAAATCCTCCAACGCAATAGTTTGCGCTTGTTTTTTGGCGTGCTGAATGAGTCGGTAGCTAACGGTATGGTTAACCTGTGCCTGAAATCTTCGTTCTCGTCCACTCAACCGTTGCAGAAGCTGCCGACATCTACGCCGACTACTTCTTGTGCCTTTGGACGCTTTTTTCTGCAACGAAGCCCTGACACGGCTATATCTGTCACGAATTTCGGTTATCGCCGTTCCACTAAACTTCTCGGATTCAGAGGTAACGGCTATATCGGTTCTGCCCAAATCAACACCCAAAACCCTATCAGTTTTCTCAGGGTTTGGTGGCTCAGATTCAAGCTGAATTTGCAGGTAATAAGTGTTATCTTTGCGCTTTACCAACACTGCCGACTTAGGATTTCTTCCTGTTAACAAATGACGCTGATAGTTGCCAATGTGCAAAGGGAATTTCTCTCTTTGCTTGAGCATCGTCAAACTAGCTGTCCAGTCTTTCTCCCTAAAAGTGAAAGTCCGAGCGTCATAAGTGGCACTGGTAGCTGCAAACCCTTTCACAGGTCTATCTTTTTGTTTGGCAGTCTTGCGATTGGCGCAAACCCTACGAATGGCATGGATAGTCATCTGAGCCGATAGACCAGAGTATTCCCGTGCTTCCTTGTAAATTAAGGATTGCACGGCTATCTGATTGGTCAGCTTTCGGTCAGTGTTTTTGTTCACGTACTCACAGCAGTTCGCAAAAGCACGAAGCACCGCATCAAGTTTTTCAACCTGATGTTGCAACACTTCGAGTTTACAACTAACCGTCAGGACTTGAGACATTTTCAATAAGTGAAGATTATGGAGCTAGTGTACCATGAGATTGCTAAAACTGCGGGCATCAAACCCCCATTTTTAGCCGCTATCCCTCCCCGCCCTATTGACGCTCATCCTTAGCCCTTGGGCTGCGGAAATCGCGTCAATTGAGGGCGGGGATTCCCGCGATTATATTGAAACTAATCTTGCGGTGCGAAGGAACTGATGGAGAAGCTGGAAGCAATGACAAATTGTAACAGCACGGATTCTATCGGCTGTCAAGCTTTTTGGTCAAAAAATTTAGCGTTGAACTGGCCTTGAGATTGCTACTCCTGTGACTGGGGAAAGTTGAGTACCGGGAGGCGCGAACCCCGAAAGACTTCTTCGCTTTCAATGCCGATCGAACTCACAAACTCAGCAGCAGCTTTGGCAGCCAGCAACCCGCCCAGCATGGGTAAGGCGGCTAAGCTCAATAAAATATCTGAGGGAATTGGCAATTTAGGATTGTTGGGGGTTTGAGTTTTGGGCAAGTCTTGGTTTTCCGACGGCATAGATCCCTCCTGTGTTATTCAGTATCCCCAGTTTACAGCAGAAGGAAGGAGGAAGAATAGCAAGGGTTTCAGCAATTAAGAACGTCCTAATCTTTGGGGGCGGTTGCTAAACAGGGGAAATAATTATCTTTACTCCTGAATTCTGACTTCGCTTAACTGGGTCTAATTGTGCGAAAATACATTCGAGGTATTGGTCAAAACAGTATTGCCCAACGGAGCGCAGCCGAGGGGATACACAGCTCGCCAGTAAGCCGAGCAACAGTTAAACCGGATGCAAGGGTTAGGCTCGGTAAATAAAATAATTGTATGTAAAACCTGTAAACTGTGCTATCTGTAGAAAACAAAACCAGCCTTGACGAAATTTAAAGTCCCATGTTGAATGCGAACGGGAGTATATTGGCAGACAATCGATCGCCCGCATCGCAGTGGGCGCAAAAAGCTTTGGGACTGCCCGAGGTGCAGGTACAAGCGCGTTTGCGCGGAAATCACCTGCATATTTTGTGCGAAGCGCAATTGTGTCCGTCTCAGGAATTGGTGACGGCGAGATTTAAAAGCGCGATCGAACAAACTGATTTAACGCGACTCCTGCCCGATCGAACTAAAATCTACCAGTTGTTTCTGTGCGGCCGCAAACTCGGTTCCCGACAAAACGACTGGACTGTCCGGCTCGATTGCAGTGGCAAACAGCGACAGCCACAGCCACAGCCACAGCGACGGGAACCGGAACCGGAACCAAAAGTTTCCGAAGTGCCACCACTAGCGAGTCCCCCCGACAGCGAACCGCCAACAAGTCGTAAAAAAGGCGGACTCTTCGACAGATTCAAAAATGAAAACCGCAACCTCAAACTAAAAGCAGCACAGGTAGAAACCCCGGCACCAATGCCTCAGGTGCGGGAAGAAATGGATTTTGATACTGAAAGTTTCCCCACGGCCTCCCGGATTGAATATCCAGAAGTTTTTGAAACTTCCCCAGTGACGATCGACACTTCGGCAACTCGGGAAGCTTTCAGTCCCCCCGTTTCTGCGCCAGCACCGCAAACATCCACGCAGCAGCAGGCAAGTCGCGGCGCGGTGGCTTTGATTCAATCCCCCGAAACAGGCTCCGGTGACAGTGATGGCGGCGGCACTTTGACCGTTTCAGCGGAAACTTTGGCGCGCCGGGGCTATCCAGATGCGATCGCCAGCTATCTCAGCGAAATCCTCGGGCCGATGGGTGTTTCGGTGAAAGTTAGCATTCGCGAAAAAGAAGCCAAAAGCAGCCGGGAAACCCAGCACCCCAATGCGCCAGAACTTCTCAAGTCCAAGGAACGGCGGCTGTTAGTGCTGTGCGAGTCAGCTTACAGCCCCGAACCCTCCTTGCTCGCAGAACCGATCGCCGCTAGGCTGCGGAAACTGCAACTAGAGGACTTCCGGGAAGCTGCGATCGGCAGCCAAGTTGCAGGCGAATCGAAGCCGGACTGGGTGCTGCGAGTCGATTTGACGCCACCGGACACAATCCTCAAGGAATGGGCCCGCTGGGGAGACGTACAGTCGATCGCCAAACTGCTCAACCAACACTTGGCGACATCAACAGTCGAAGTGCGAGCCACCCTCAAAGAAGCAACTCTGCACCTGTTTTGCAGCAAAACAGTCACAAAAGGACAAAAACCCAAACGACAAGAATACCCTGACAAACAGCAAACCACCGATGCGATCGCCCCTTTGTTAGCATCCTTCGCGCCCCAAGGCATCCGCGCAGCTACCCTCTACGGCGTAGAACCGGCCAGCGACAGCACAACCGAGCCGGAGTCGCCGGTGTGGATTGACTGGATAGACTTACCAGCAGCCCACCACCCCGACTTAGCTCCAAACCCGAGGATATTGGCAGCCGAGGGCGACCAATTAGCCTTGACTTTCTTGCTCAACAGGTTTCTCAATCCCAATCTCAACCGCAAGCTGGAAACCGGAGGGATTCGGGCTGTGGCGCTGCACAAAGCCAACGTGCTGCACGTCATGACTGAAGCTCTGAGTTGCCCTGCTCAGTCGAAGGTAGGCCCGCCGGTGGCTAAATTCTTGCGGCAGTTACAAATTCCGGGAGTGGCTCTTGTGCGAGTCTACGGGCGCCGCGCCGGTCAGAAAATGCCCCTGTGGCGCTACGGTATCGATCTCAAAATGGCGGTTGACGGGGAATTAGCACCAACAACCGCATCGGCTCCCTCGCAACAGGCTGTCTTGTCTAAGGAAGCGGTGCCGGAGTTTGCGCCGTCGGTGGCAGATGGGAGTTTTTCTGCTCTGGGCGATAATTTGGTGTTCGATGCTCCCGCACCGGACTCCTCGCGGCCGCGCTTCAAAATTAGACTCCCCGGTTACCAGTTGGGCGAGCAGTTGGTTCAAGCTGTGGTGCAGCCGCTTGTTGCTTCGGGTTTGTTTGTTCCCAACGACGCTTTGTCGATGAATGCTGCTGCGCCGGGAGGCGTGAGAGCCGATCGCGCGGCGGGAATGGCTTTGATTTGGGCGATCGCCGGCTGTCTGATCACCTTCAATACCGATTGGTTGCTGGGTCTATTTCTTAAATCTGCGACGGTTAGTCAAGCTCCTAGAGCCTCCGAAGTTTGCAACGGCCCAAATTGTCAAAATTCATCCCCCAAGCCTCAGAGCGACGTTCAAGCCTCTCTCACGAATCCGGATTCTCCCTCTCCCTCTGGCTCTTCAGTCCCGATTCCCGAGTCTCAAGAAGTGAATTTGCCTCAAATTCCTTTACAAGCATCGCCGTCCGCGAGTGAAGAAAAGGCTTTCAACGGTTCTGGGTTTACGAAACCGGGAAATACTAGCGTTCCTGTAGCTGATGTTTCGGCTGCTCCGGTGTTTCCGACTTTGAGGAGCGAGCAGCTTGACGAGCAGATTGCGCGCTACCAAGAGTACATCCGCCAGCACAAAAAACCGCCGGATATTTTAATTGTCGGGAGTTCTAGGGCGCTGCGGGGTATCGACCCGGCGGTGTTGGAAACGGCTTTGGCTGCTGGAGGCTATCCGGGGCTGAAGGCTTACAATTTTGGGGTGAACGGAGCTACTCTGCAAGTGGTAGATTCGATCGTCCGCCGGATTTTGCCACCGCAACAATTGCCGAAATTACTGGTTTTGGCGGACGGGGCGAGGGCTCTCAACAGCGGGCGGCCGGATTTGACTTTTAGTGCGATCGCCTCTTCCGAAGGTTACAGACAATTGGCTCGGGGTAGTTTTCTGATCCGCACCAATCCATTAGAATCCCCAACATCTAAGGAAACTGCCAAAAATCCGATCGCGACTGCTGGTGAATTGGTGCACAATTTGGAACAAAGTCAAGCGAATGTTCAACAATTTCTGAGTCAAAAGTTGGTGGATAGTTCTGCAACTTACAAAAAGCGCGATCGGCTGAAAGGGTTTTTGCGATCGATCGCGAATCCAGCAGCCCCTGTTGTCACCGAAAGCCCCCAAACCGCAGCCGACGACGATAAACAAACCACTGAAAACGCCCAGCTAACTGCTGCGGGTAAAGCACCCAGCGAGTTTCAACCAAACGGCTTTTTGCCGATCGACATCCGCTTCAATCCCGATACTTACTTTCAGAAACACGCCAAAGTATCTGGATATTACGACACCGACTATCAAGATTTTAAATTGACAGGGGAACAAACTGTAGCGCTCAAAAACATGATCGAATTTACCAAAGTTCGCAACATCAATCTCGTGTTTGTCAATATGCCTCTGACTGCCGATTATTTAGATCCGGTGCGGACAGGTTACGAACAAGAATTCCGGCAATATATGCAACAATTAGCAGCTCAAACCGGACTAATTTTCCGAGATAATAGTTTATTGTTGCCCCAAGCACGGGAATCTTTTTCTGACCCCAGTCACCTCAACCGTTACGGTGCTGTTGCAGTTTCCAAGCGCTTGGCTCAAGATCCGATGATTCCCTGGCCTGTGAAGAAGTAGAGAGGGGGAGAGGGGGAGAGGGAAGAGGGGGAGATTGGGAGAGGGGGAGATTGGGAGAGGGGGAGATTGGGAGAAGTTGTAAGCTAGTGGGTATCTAGATTGTCTGTTATGTTCGATGGAGATAGCGGGGAAAATACTCCTAGACGCACGCAGATTTCAGAAACCGGGTTTCTACGAAGATTTCTCGTGACTCGTCGTAAAATCTCGTAGAAACCCGGTTTCTAGCCCCCACGGCAGATTTCAGAAACCGGGTTTCTACGAATGTTTCTCATTACTAAACGCAAAAATCTCAGAGAAACCCGGTTTCTAGTCACCACCCTCGTCAAGGATAAAACTATCGCTAGCTGTTGTTAGAATTTAAAGGATTTAAATCTTATTGTAAAGGCGGGTTCAGCAATATTAATGATTGTTATTTCAATCGTTAATCCTGGGATGCGACTATCTCAAAACACTTCTTTCCTGCAACTGGACACTGAACATGAAAAGATTATTTTTTTCGGAAGTTAGCAGAAACAAACTGATGAAAAATCCCCGCAAAAATCTGCCTGTAATATTTTTTATATTATCTCTAGCATTTTTCCTGTTTAGTTTGTATAAAGGTTTATTTTTACCTTTTGCTTTATCAACTCCGCCGCCCAGCAGCGAACAACAACCTTTGCAACCCTTCGAGCAAGTTGTCAAAGACGCGCAAAAGTTTGAAGGACTGTTTACCCTTTACCGCAATCTGGCAACTAATAAAGTTTATCTAGAAATTAAACCGCAGCAACTGGATAAAAAGTTTCTGTGTTTCGTCACATTGGCATCAGGTTTAGGGGAAGGGGGAATTTTGAGCGGATTGCCGATCGGCGATTTCTTGTTTCAACTGCGGCGAGTCCAAAATAACGTCGAGTTTGTCATACCGAATATCTATTTTCGCACTCGTCCGGGCGACCCGCAAGCGGGTTCGGTGGAAAGGGCATTTAGCGAGTCGATTCTCTATTCTTTACCACTCAAAAGCCTTCATCCGCAAAGGCAAACTCTGCTGATAGACTTAGGCGATTTGCTGATGAGCGAAAAGCGCGACTTACCGGGGGTTAAAGCGATTTTGCCGGCGATTTTGGGTGCTGCTTACTCGATCGATGAAGACAAATCTTATTTTAAAGATGTGAAAGCGTTTCCGCTGAATGTAGAAATTGCTTCTATTTACGGTTTTTCCAGCGATAATGACAGTGCAGTTAACTATTTACCTTCGATTCCTGACAGTCGGGCTTTTAACCTCCGCATTCACTACAGTTTCTCGGAAGTGCCTCTCAATAACGGCTACCGCCCCAGACTTGCAGACGAGCGAGTCGGCTATTTTCTGACAGCATATAAAGACTTTTCTGACAAGAGCAGTCGGGAGCCTTTTGTGCGCTACATCAATCGCTGGCATTTGCAAAAGCAAATCCCGACGGCGCCGATGTCGCCTCCGGTGCAGCCGATCGTCTTTTGGATTGAAAATAATGTCCCTCTAGAATACCGCAATGCAATTCGCGATGGCATTTTGGAGTGGAACAAATCTTTTGAAAAAGCAGGTTTTACAGAGGCAATTCAGGTCAAACAAATGCCGGACAATGCTAAATGGGATCCGGCTGATGTCCGCTACAATACTATTAGGTGGTCGAGTTCTTTTGAGTCAGATTTTGCCGGACTCGGGCCGTCTCGCACTAACCCGCTAACCGGGGAAATCTTGGATGCTGATATTTTGTTGGATGCTAATATTGTCCGGCTAATCAAACAGGGATATCGGTCTTTGGTAGAACAAAATCGATCGCTAGCAAAGAGTTTTCAAGGCCGAAACGGCTCTAATACCAATCCCTGTCAGTTCGGGATGTATTCTCGCTATTTGCCGATGCTCGAAAATGCAGATTTAGGCAAAAGCAGCGGGGAGAATTCTCCGGGTGGAATTGTTGATGATTTGCCCACTTTGGTGGAAAGATATCAAGAACAAAAGCGATCGCCCTTATCGCGGTTGATGCTGAGTTCGGATATGTGTTTTGGGTTGGAATCGAGCCGGCAATTTGCGATCGGAGCAATGTCGATGTCTCTGCTGGACAATGCAGCGCCTAGCAGTCCGGTGCTGGAGAATTATGTTAATGATTATATCCGAAATTTGACTGCACACGAAGTCGGTCACACTCTTGGTTTGAGGCACAATTTTCACGGCAGTACAATGCTGCAACCGGAGGATTTGAACAATACTCAGGTAGCTCGCGCCCAAGGTATGGTGGCGTCGGTGATGGATTACCTGCCGATTAATTTGGCACCGCAGGGAACTGTACAGGGCGATTATTATCCGACGATTGTAGGGCCTTATGACGATTGGGCGATCGAGTACGGTTACAAAGTTCTTGGTGGCGCCAACCCCAACAGCGACTTACCAGCGCTGCAACAAATTGCCAGTCGCGCGGGGGAACCGCAATTAGCTTATGCGCCGGATGAGGATACTGTTGACAATCTCGATCCCGCTGCAAATGCCTTCGATCTCAGTAACAATATGCTGAGGTACTCGCAATGGCAATTGGATAATGCTAAGGCAATGTGGAAGCGTTTAGAAAAGCGAATTCCGGTTGGGGAAGACGGTTATAACGAACTGCGGGTGATGTTTGATTCGGTGTTCGGGTATTATTTTCAGCAGGTGATGAATGCTACTTTGTACGTCGGCGGACAGTCGTTTAGTCGGATTCGCCCGGGAGATATTAATGCGAAATTGCCGTTTGTGCCGATCGAGCTTTCGCAGCAAAGAGAAGCATTAGCAACATTGGATAAGTACGTATTTGCAAGCGATGCGTTTAGTTTTGCGCCGGATTTGCTAAATAAATTAGCGCCTGCGCGCTGGGAGCACTGGGGAAGTCCGGCTTTGGTGTTTCCTCTAGATTACCCGATCGGCGATCGAATTACTTTTATGCAGCGATTTGTGCTGCGAGTGTTGCTATCTCCAGTGCGGCTGGCGAGACTGCGGGATGCGGAGTTAAAATCTGCGCCGGAAAGCGCTTTGAAATTACCAGAATTGTTCGATACTTTGCAAAAGGATATTTGGAAAGAGGTTTTGCAGCCGTCCAAGAAGATGCAAATTTCGACTTTTCGGCGATCGTTGCAGCGAGAACATTTGGCGATTTTAATCGGAATGGTGCTGCGAAAAACCAGTACACCTGAGGATGCGCGGACTCTGGCGTGGTACGAATTGCGGCAGTTGCGGGAGGGTTTGAGCAAGAGTATTCGCAACTTGGACAAGAATGCGGATGCTTATACGCAGGCTCATTTGGAGGAAACGCGCGATCGCATTTCTAAGGTTTTGAATGCACAGATTCAGTCGAATTAATATGGGTGTCCAGAAACCGGGTTCGGATCTTAGTATTTTTTTGGCAATACAAAGTATCCTACAAATAATTTGCAAACGCTAAACTTCTGTCATCGCAATGATTTGAGCGATGGTTAATACCAACTGAGGAAAAGTTGGAGAAACAATAGTGGCTTCTCCTTGATATCGCAGTGCCTGATATTCACCATCGATTAAGCGGTTGATAGTCACCGTAGACTGTTTTGGAGAGCCAATATACTGAACGCCTCCCAACCCTGCATAATCAACAATCCAATACTCCAGGATTCCTAAAGTTTCATACTCATTCAATTTGATGCGGTAATCATCCCGCCAATTCGTACTAACAACTTCGATCGCCAAGGGAGGTGGAATATAAGCCGCAGCAGAGGCAGAACTTTGACGCATTCTGACCCATTCTTCCTTGGCAAACACCAGAATGTCAGCTTTACGACTCGATTCACTTTCGCCCGGGGCAGCGTTCAATCTGACTTGTTTACTTTGTCGAGGAATGTAGGGAAGGTTCAAGGATTGGCAATGATCCACCAAGAGACGACATAAACCATCGACGACATCCTCATGTTTGGCTGTGGGTTCACTCAGGGGCATGGCAACTCCATTGACTAGCTCGAATGACCTACCGGATTTGTCATCCCAGTTGAGGAATTCCTCGAAGGAAAGGGTTTTTTGGGCGATCGCAACCATTGATATTAACCTTTTGCGTAGGTTGGCTCTCTGTTGTCTGTTTCTAGCTTAACGTGGCTCTTGTAGGGTGCGTTAACGAAGTATACCGTAAACTTTGACACCTCTTCTCGATTTTACTGTCCGCGTCCTGGTTTGCAATCTACAAAACCTAATGCTTCTGTATCGAGAAAACTGGCGATCGCCATTTCGAGCACTGCTGCGATCGGATATTCAATTTCCGCAGCACGCGCAATTAGAGCCGCTTGAATTCGTTCTGGCAAACGTCCCAAAATAACTTCGGCATCAGCAGGAGAAAGTTGTTCTTGAAGTTTGGCTTGCATGGCATTCACCTTTGGGTTGGAATTTGAACGTTGTACGGAGGTTCAGTGGCTCTTAGAATGATGGCTTCTAGCTCCAATAGTAACGCAGGGTTTTCACAGTAAGAGACTAATTGCATTGCAATCCGCACATCTTCGTCATTGTACTTATCGAGCCACGCCCATAAAAAAGCCTTGTGCCCGCCACTGAAGCGTCCTCGTAGGCTCTTGGTTTTACCGATGTAAAGTAATCCGTCAATTCTGTGCCTGACTGCATAGATGCCAGGGCGAGCAGGAATGTTATCAAACTCACGAGTCAAGGGTTGACATTGCTCGAAAGGAGTGAAGGCGATCGCATCTAGAATTCTCCGCGCTTGGGCTTGCAGTTCAGAATCGTTTGTTGGCATGGAAGCAAGAAGGCTAATTGCACAGAAATCATGTTCCCACAAATTCTGTTATGGCTCCAAAATAAGCGGAATTGAGCCTTTTTTTGTTGATCGTACTGAGACAATACTCGCAGCAACCATTGGCGCGTTGTTTAATGAATTGTCGTTGCTGCTGTGTGAGGCGGGATTCAGACATAATCAACGATATCGGGATGAGGATTGATGCCAAGGGTCTGCATGAGCTCTGTCAGAGGTTGGTTGCGGAAGGTTGCGAGTTGAATAAAGGCTTGAATGTGGGCAACATTGAGTTGTTCAAGGCGATCGCTCATTTGGATCAGTTGATCGTGTTCTTCGGGAGTCAGGGTTTCGGCATGACGCTTGGCGATGAGGGCATGGTATTCTTCCCAGGTTTGTGCACTAAAGCCGATGTTAATGGTGGTCATGCTTATCTTGGCAGTAACATCTATTCATCATTTTAGCGATCGGGCTTTCACCTTATCAAAAACTTCGGTATCAGCAGGAGAAAGTTGTTCTTGAAGTTTAGCTTTGCATGACATTCACCTGTTAGTGTCTAAGCTCCCTTTTGCAGTCATTGATTTTAATGATAACAAGACTGGTGCGGGCGATCGTAAATAATTATGCTAATATCAACAGATAACCGTCACAATAGTTGGCGTAAACTGTGGTTTAATGCTATGAAACTCCTTAATAAATTTACCCTCTCTGTCCTTGCGATGTTCTTGATTTCGCCTGTTTTTTTCGAGATTCCCGTACTTTGGCGATGGGCAGAAGTCAACGCATCCCAAAAATTTTTAGCTGAACAGTCATCCAGTAAAAATACTTCTCAAACTTCACCGTCTTTAAATCAAGCAGAGATTCTTATTTGGGGACGACCGGGCTGTGGGTACACTCAGACGCTGATAAAGTCTCTCGAAGATTGGAAGTTCTCTTATGTTTATTATGACATAGACTCTCCAATGTCTTCATATGTTTCTGACAAAATGTCTGATACCATCAGTAAATCTGGCGTTGTAGGACGATATACTTTACCTGTAGTGAGAGTGGGCGAAGCATCTATTGTTGGTAATCCTGCAAGCATGGATGATGTAGTGAAAGCAATGTCTGATCAGGGTAAGCTTCCTCTACAATATATCCCGCTAAGAATCGGTGGCAAAATGTTAGGAATTTTAATATTAGAAATAGCAATTTTATTTTACATCTGGTTGTTACTTGTTTTGTTCAGAATTACGCGCGGTATATTCGCACCTTTGTTTGCTAAAGGCAAATAATAACCATTGACCTTCACTTGAATTCTTTGAGCATTTACAGGTAACACTTTTCTTAAATTAATTTCAACAGAGTCACCCTGTTTCATCAAGTGATACTGTCCATCAACTTTTTTCATAACATCAGGAAGATTTAGTTCTACTTCATAAGTCTCCTGAGATATGGGATCAAAATAAGTAACTGATAAAGAGTCCAGATATGCGACTTCTTCTTCTCTCTCTTCTAATCGGAAGCTTTCGATATTATCTCCAAGATAATGAGTTTCAAAATCTTGAAGATTAACTGTTGATCTTCCATACAAAACTGTTCCTAACTCTTCCCAACGTTTTGTTTTTTTATGTTTAACGGACAAATATGGACAACTACCAGCCATATAATGTTTGGATGCAGCTAATTTAGTTGTGTCATTGAGTGGTGGATTCAGCTTGAGTTTTTTGCTATCAACTGTAATTGAGTCTAAGTTGATGAAAGATCCTACTGCAAAGCGCTTGGGAATTGATTCAAATAGTTCGTCTAAGATCCTAGACTCTTGAAAGAAAGCATTTGATGAATCGAATTTTTGAACAATTCCTAAATTTCCTTTCATATTGTAGTCTTTAATAGTAGCATCTGCTCTAGTTATGTACAAATCTTTTTTAGAAAGTGTCAAGATTTGCTCTTTAGTTACCGGAGCTAGGTTCCGAAATGTATTTTTATGAGAGCCGGAGTCAAGTCCAAATTCAATAGGTATCAGAAGATGTCTTCCAGGTTCTAAAATTATTCCTGAAGGCTCTAAACTATCAGTTGTCATCTGTATATCTGAGAATAAACTCAGTCTATTAGTTACGTCTGTTAAGCGATATAGGTTGTCTGGAATACCATATATTTTATAAAAAATAGAACTAATTCTTATATCTGATTTACTGCTATTCGTAATGTCAGCAAACCGGACATATGGAGTTGGAACAGATTTATTAACTAGAGGTATTCTGTCATCTGGATTACTACTCAAAAATCCACATCCAGCTATAATATTTTTGTTAGATAAGTCTGTGATATAGCTATATATAAAGCCTATAATGCCTCGATGTTGTGGATTCTCCTGAGCTATCCTGCGAAGCCAAACATCATCTAAAATATCTTTTTTCCATTGAGGCTTATTAGTATCTCTTATATTATCTTCAAGCATAGTAGACATCTGAGGATATTGAATAATTAAACCAACTCCTTCTTTTATCTTACTATAACTATCGATGAAGGAAGTCCACTTAGCATTTGTAAGATTTGCTTGGAACTGGCTAAGTAAACTTATATATTTAAATCCTGTGCTTAATTCTTCACCATATGTCATTTTTGAGTTGTCAAATTCTTCTCTGCTTTCAGACTGTCTCCTCTCTCCGCTGGGATTGATATTATCACTAGCCCCTCTCTTACCTCCTGATCGTGTGTAGCCATCTCGATTTAAAGCATAGGAAAAACCTGCATCAGATGTATTTTTTATAAAAGAATTATTACCACTTCCAGACACAAAGCTCTCTAAAGCTAAAAATGCAGGAGTTTTACGATATACGATAGGATTACTTGAAGTGTTGAGTACAGTTTTTGTAAGTTCTTCAGGGAAATTAGACTCAACAAAAGACAATACTGGTAAATTATCCATTCCAGTAAAATACTGAAATGAAATTTTTCCTTCGCGAGTATATCCATCTCCACCAAAAGGAACATTTATAAATAACATACTGATACTTATACAAAAGCCAAGTGAAACAATGCTTGTTACGGCATTAAGTTCAATTTTTCCTACTTCTAATTCTTGCTCCAGATTATTAGTAAAAAGCAGAGATGACATCAAGAAAAGTACAGATATAATTGAAACTATAAAATATATAGTAACATTATTGTTAGGAGGTAAAAAATGAAAAAATATTAAAAGTAATAAGCATACACAAGCTAGATAAACTGAGTATTTTCTACGGATCGGCTTCTTCCGAAGTTTAGACCAACGCTTGTCTTTCCTGTGAAATGCTAGGTTCAAATCAAAAAAGATTGGAAACCTAGCCTTTATAATACTAGCTGGGATGGCTCGCGCACCCAGATTGTTATTAAGGCTACGAGATATAACTAAAAATCCGCATATTTTCTCTGTGCTTCTATTAAAAAGCGGAGAACCACTCATACCTCCAACGGCTTGTCCATCTTTAAGTGTGTGCAGCAATGCATCTTTTCTGAATCCTCTTCCTTCATATTTAAACGTAGTTTCTCCATCAATCTGTTCAGAATGTCCGTAGACAAGAAGCTCGGTATTAAGTTGAGGAGTTGACAAGTCAAACTCAACGCAAGGATGAGCAAAATCATCAATTAAATTAAGAATGGCAATATCCTGGCTAGGATCATCACTTAATTGTCTATTGTCGCGACAAATAATCTCTCTAATCTGAGTCTTGAAAGTAGAAGGATTTCCATTTCTCCAAGAAATATCTATTTCGTCAGAATCTTTAAAATCTTTTACTACATGAGCACAAGTCAAGATTAATCCTTTTGCTATAAAAAACCCTGTTCCTTTTAATTGCTTGCTAGAAGAGAGAATTTTAACAGTGCAGGAGTCTAGAAGATCCCTCATTTTTTGGCTGGTCATTTAAAGAGCCTTAGAAATTTTTTATTTGTTCCATTCCATAGAAATTTCTAAGTTTCCCTTCCCAGAACCCTTGACCAGAAAAGCAGTTAGCTGACCAGATTCAACTGCTACTTCTAAGCCAATTTTGATGCTCATCTTATCTGGTTGTATAACTTGCTTAACTTCTTGCATAGTGCTTGCAATATCTCCTGTAAGGCTCTTAATAATAGCCTTCATTTCAGAAAAGGGAAGAGCGGATGTAGAGCAAATTTGTGCTTCTCCAATTTGTGTAGCTTCAACGCTGATTATACTTCCGTCTGAAAGCTCCACTGCGATTACTTGAGATTGAGCATCCATGATTTTAATTCCAAATTCTCCTATATATTATCATACCAGATTGACGAATTAGTTGCAAGTGATTTAACAGAAACTTTCCGTAGGTAGCTGGCGATACTTCCTTAACTTACTTCATTTCTCGCTTCAAATTCACACCGCGATATAATTCTGCGATCGCCATCTACGGTAACGGGCGCTGACGAATTCGATCGCCTTAAACTACATCCGTTTCAGCAATTCATCGTACTCGTCGTGTGCACCAATCCAGTACCAGTAAATACGATCGGCTTCCAATAAACCTAAAACACGATAATTGATACTGACACGAGCAGAATAAATCGGTTGCTTCTGACTGACTCGCTTGAACTGAAGACTTGGATGATCAGGATCATCCTGCCAAAGGGCATAAGCTTTATCGGCTTGTTCCTGAACTGATACAGGAAGACTCTCTAGCCGCGTGCGAAATGACTTTGTAACACTTGATTTCATTTTTGTGTTGGGAAAATCTCATCAAGTGGAACCGTTTCTCCTCCCGCAATTTCTTGACGTACCATTGCAGCCATCTGATCCCATTGATCGTCTGTCGTGTCAGCAAAACGAGTTTCCCATTTTTGCTCGTCCTGCAACTCTGCCAAAAACCGAGCCGCGATCGCATCTTGCCGATCGGGTGGAAGTTTTTGGATTTGGGCGATCGCCTGTTGAAGGAGTTCAGTCATGATTTTGTTTAAAACCTGTCTCTCTAGCTTACTTTATTTATCGATCGAAATTCACGTTGCCATATAATTCTGCGATCGCCATGCTGTAATAGAGATCAGTCCCTTCAAACTTCCATAGTTTATGACCACAGCAGTATCTATTGACATTGGTACACTCATTACACGCACTCCCGGATTGCATGGTGGATGTCCCCACATCCTCGGTAAAGGCGTTACCGTTCGCCGGATTGTCACCTGGTACAAGCGAGGATTGAATGCTGAAGAGATTTGCGATCGCATTTCTCATCTCACCCTCGCCGAAGTCTACGCCGCACTCACCTACTATCATGCCAACACCGCAGAAATTGAAACTGATTTGAGCCATCAAGCAGCAGAAGCCAAGCGTCTAGAAGCTTTGTACACCAACTTTGGTAAAGAAGCATGAGTGAAATTAAGATTTACCTAGATGAAGATTCCCAAGATCAGTCTCTTCTACGGGCATTACGATCGCGTCAAGTTGATGTAACCACCGTCAATGAAACTCAAACAGAAGGATTAATCGACGAAGAACAACTTCGGCTAGCTACCACTCAAAACAGAGTGCTGTACAGTCACAATATTGGAGACTTCTGTCAGTTACATACTGAGTTTCTGATCGGAGAGGAATCTCATGCTGGCATTGCGCTGATATCGCAAGACTATTCTGTTGGTGAGCAAGTCAGAGCCATTATGGAACTAACTGCTAATAAGACAGCAGAGGAAATGGTGAACCAGTTAGAGTTTTTGGGTAAATACTTGAAAAATAGCTAAATCAAGAAAGCTGACAATATTGCTGTGCCACCTCGACAAAGTGCATCAACTAAGTTGCGATCGTTAGCATGAGCTCTTGAGGATTCAACAGTTGACGTTTGGAGGCATTGAGAAATTCGATGCTAACTGGTTCATCATTTTCGTCATAACTGACAATCACGCCTCCAGGTTCAGAGATAGCATTGGCTGGAAACGCATCACGGAAGATAAAAATCAGAATGTCTGCTTCTGCATCGTATTTAACTTTCATCGGTATTCTCCTGCCAATATCGCTTAACTTGATTTGTCCAGTACAGAGTTAAGATTCGTCTGGTTTTGCCAATTTCAACAAAGGGTACTCTAAGAAGACCGTTGCCTCGTTTAATTTGAGCCACCAAGACATCATCTTCCACGATAATCTGTTGAGGATTGGTTAGGGCCGCCTCAACCTCTTCCCTGGTAATTTTCAATCGCTCTTCCCATTGTAGCTGACGTTCCTGGGCGTGTTTTGTCCAAACAATTTGCATATCTCCTCATACTCCCGATTCCTCTGTAGCTTCCATTTGGAATTTTGCATTTTGCATTTTTAATTATAACGCCTTGCACTCTGCTGCCAACGGAATGCCCAACTCCGTGAGTAGTGGAAAGTTTTCATTTTCAATTTCAGCAATGTCTTCGGGAGAATCGTCCTCATTCGGGAATAATTCAGCTTCCAAAAATTCCCATATCTTGTATCTTTCAGCAACTCCCAGTGACGAAATAGCTTCCAGCAGTGATTGAAATGAGATATCTACTTTCACGGCATTCTCAGTCATCAAAACTTTCCTCCACTTTTAATTTTATATTTAGCATATTTCTTCAAAACTTTCAAATTTGAAACCTTTGTCTATAGTTTACTTTATTTATCGTCCAAAACTCACACCGCGATATAATTCTGCGATCGCAACTTCAAGCTCAATACTCTGTAACATCACGATATCGCCCGCACCATAAACCACCGTTTCCCAACGTTCCCCAGCCCCATCTTTCACTCGACGGCGACACTCTACTCGCATCTCATCCTGCGCGATTAAAACATACTCTTCCAACGATTCCAACAGTCGATAATCCTCAAACTTATCAGTGCGATCGAATTTTCCCGTCGAAGGAGACAGCACCTCAGCAATCAACTTAGGATAGCGCTTCACATAGCGATCGCTCCGATCGCGCGGATCGCACGTCACAAAGGCATCGGGATAATAGAAAAACGCATCCGCATAATTCACCTTCACATCACCGGAAAAAAACTGACATTCCCCATCACGCAGGTGAAAATTAATAGCCGTTAAAAAATTAATCGCGAGACGGCTATGATCGTCGCTACCACCCGCCATTGCGTAGACTAAACCGCGCCGATATTCATGGCGGACTGTATTGTCATGTTCCAGGGAAAGGTACTCTTCGGGGCTAAATCCAGAGGGGATGGCAATCATAGTATTGCAGGCAAATTTAATAGCTTAATTGTAGCGATTTTCGAGCGTTCTTTTTTTACCGCAGATTAAAGCAAATTAACGCTGATGAACGCAGATGGGAGAATGACTACTGTTATTTTACCATAAACAAAACCCGCAAGATGCGGGCTTCATTTTAATAATGGCAATTTAACTTATTACTACATCACCACGGCACTAATTAAAGTGTGCACATTGTGAACAACAGCAGTAGTAAAGTTGTGAGTCGCAGGTAAACTATCAACTACGATTCCAGCGCACAATAGCATCAGATACAGAATAGAGTATTTAAAGAGCGATCGCGCAACCTTCTTATCTTCTGGAGTCTGCAACAGCAACCAAGCTTTTTGGGCAAAAATCGCACCCAGGAAAATAGCTGTTCCCGCATACACCGGGCCCGCCAAATTCAGCGGATACACAAACAGCAAAGTTGCAGGAAGCATCAATAAGGTGTAAATCCAAATTTGGCGCGCTGTCTCTTCATCGCCCTCAATTACCGGCAACATCGGCACGCCTACTTCCTTGTATTCGTCGCGAATCATCATTGCTAACGCCCAAAAATGCGGCGGTGTCCACAGGAAGATAATCCCAAACAGCAGCCACGCACCCCAACTCAAATCTCCCGTCACCGCAGCCCACCCAACTAGCGGGGGAATCGCCCCTGCTGCACCCCCGATGACGATGTTTTGGACGCTGTGGCGCTTCAGCCAGTGAGTGTAAATTAGGACGTAGAAAACGATGCCGGACATTGCTAGCAAGGCGGCTAATAAGTTGGCGACAACTGTCAGTAATGTAAAGGAGATTGTCGCTAGGGCGATCGCAAATATCAAAGCATCCCGTTTCTTAACCCGCCCGGAAGGAATCGGCCGCCAGCGAGTGCGCTCCATAATATAATCGATGTCGCTATCGTAGACACAATTAATCGTATTCGCCGACGCGGAAGCTAAAGCGCCTCCGCTAATAGTTGATACCAGTAATAGCGGATCGACTTCTCCTTTGGCGGCCATCCACATTCCGGCTGATGTGGTGATTAGCAGCAGTAAAATAATTCTCGGTTTTGTAAGTTGGTAGTAACTTTTCACCACTTGCGAAAAGTTTTCGTGGAGGCGAGGGCTATTGTTTGTAAGAACTTCTTGCATCGGTTATTAATTGTTTGTTAGTTGTTACTTGTTAGTTGTCAGTTGTCATTGCTTCGTAGATACAAGGGGCGGGTTTACAAGAGATATTTGTTGTATGTGAAAAGATTGATAAACCCGCCCCCACCGAGGGATAAATCAGGCACCTGTTGCTCAAGGAATAGATAAATCTGCCTTGTCTATCATGTCCGGTTGATTCATGCTTGTATGGGCGGGGCGGGTTTATGAAACTGTTGGCTTTTATCGAGAATAATGGTGAACCCGCCCCTACAAGATTTTGCATCATAGAACAACGATGCTACCGGACACGATCTGACTTTCAAGCTGATAAAACCCGATCGCGCCACGACAAAACACTAAAAGCTAGCAGGGTTCCCAGCAATGCTGCGCCGACTGCTTGGTGGGCGACTGTCAGCGGTTCTACCTGAAGGTGCAGCCGGAAAGTTGCCAATCCCAAAACTAATTGAGCAATCAGACAAAGACTCGCTAAATTCCCTAATTTTCGCAAGTTTGAATGGAGTGCTGGTTGCCGCCAAGCCATGACTGCTACTGCTAAAGTTGCTGCGGTAGCTGGTACGATGCCGGCGATGTGGCTGTTCATTACCGAACACAATTCTGAGGAACCAAAACATTGATGCAGCGCCCATCTAGAGCCGACTAATGCTCCTAGCAGACTTTGGAGATAAACTAGCAGTGCTGCGATCGAACTTACCCATGCTAATTTGCCTGTATTGCCTGTAGCTTCGTAAGGAGTCAGCATAAAACCGATCGCTAGCAGGGCGCAAAAAAACAGTAAAGCCGTTCCCAAGTGAGCGGTAACGATGTCAAATCGCAGCAGTTGCGTCACGGTGAGGCCGCCCAATATGCCTTGAAAAACTATTAAAAATACTGCGCCGGCGCTGGCGAGGGGCAGCCAAGTCGGCAGGCGGCTGCGGTAGAAGACAGAAAGTGCTAAAAGGGCGATCGCACTTAAGCCAATTGCTGCTGCATCCAAACGGTGAAACCACTCCAGAAATACCTGCAAATTCATTTGCGCTGCGGGTATTAATTGACCGTAGCACAGCGGCCAGTCCGGGCAAGCGAGCCCCGCATTCATCACGCGCGTGGCGCTGCCTACTGCCATTAACAGCCAGGTTGCGATCGCAATTTTCCACACTAGGCCGCGGATAATATCTTTTGGCTGCCACTGCACTCCTGCTGCTGCGTTTGGCCCCTTTAAAACTGAGTTTGCCATGAACTTTACCTTAGCCTTTGTTATCGATCGAGCTTAATTAAATATTGCGGTTTTGCTTGGGCTGAGCTTAGCCGAGCTTAACACTCTTTTTCTCTAAGAAACCGTCATCTTTACTACCTTAGCGACACTTTTATGCAATTAGTTTGTCTTTAGATTTTTTTCAACTTTCCTGTTTATATTACAAAAGATTTCAGGATTTTTGCTAAACTTCAAAAAACTTTAATCTTTCAGCACCATCCGTGATGGTTGACAACTCCCGCACTGTCGGGTTTTTGTTAAAAAATAAAGATATAATTAAGAAATAGCTTGTTAATAAAAAAGTGTGATATCCAGCATTCAAAAGTGTTTAGCTCCTCACACTTTTTGAAAGTCACAGTGGATACAGCAGAAAACCCTCAGCCTGGTTTTTGGTATTTTTCGATGGATTCTGGTTAAATAATCATAGCCGTTGGCGATCGCACGGACAAGGCCTCATCACCTTAGTTTTTTTACTATTTCGGCTGGCTGCAACCTCTGTATTTTCGTCCATCAAACCCCGTTGCTCGGTACCCGTGCCTCTATGACTATCTAAGATTATAGGACTTACGCATTGACAAAAAGCATTATCTATGTACTCTCGGCCATAGCATCACTCTGAAGGTTCGCAAAAATATGCTCACGTATAACTAAAGTGAA
>NZ_JAEQCF010000091.1:0-76137 GCF_020738625.1 Microcoleus sp. PH2017_09_SFU_O_A | reverse complement strand
ACAAGGGTATGGCTTTTCTAATTTTGATAATTTTAGAAATCGCGTATTAGCTTGTTTCTTGCATTAGATAAAATTATCACCATAAGTTCTGGAGAGCCGAAAAAAGCCGGAGAGTCGAGAATTATGGGCTAAGCATTGGTATGAACTCAGGGGAAGGAGTAATTCTAAAAAGCAAAAGTAAAGAGTTTGTTCTGGCGATTGTTGTGACTTTGTACAGAATTATGAATACTGAAGAAGTAAAAGCTTTAGCATTCAATTTTGATACTCTTAAAATTGATAAAATCGAAGATAAATCTATCAAAATTGAAAACAGCTACGGTTCAGCAGTGATATCTGGAAAGATTGCAGGTGATGTTGTCAATAATGTCTAGTGATTTACAGCGATGAGTCACTTCAAGTTTTCGCAAAATAGGAGAAACAAGCAATGACTGACAACAAATCAATAAACGCTCGCGATCTTATCGGTAGCGTTGCTAATACTGGTGAAGTAAAAGGTAGCATTTTTGTCAACAGTGTTAAAAATATGACACCTGAACAAAGGCAAACTCTAGCTGAGGCAGCAAAAGAAATTCAGCAGCTTTTAAATCAGTTATCTGAGACATACCCAACAAAAACGGCTGTCGAGAAATCAGCATTTGCTACAAAAGCTATGGAAGAAATTGAGAAAAAGCCTGATGTGAAGGGAAAGGTACTTAAAGCTTTGAAAGCTGGTGGAGTAGCAGTACTAATGGAACTTACAAATAATCCAGTCGTGAAAATCCTAACTCCAATGCTTGAAAGTTTACTGGAAGAAGATAAGTAAGCCTTAGTATCCAGATTTTAAAAAAAGAGCGATCGCCCTTAAATCCCAAATTGTCAAAAAGCCCGATCGCCTTTACTCAGGCAAAGTCAAAATAGTTGTAGCCTCAGCCAATAGTTTACACTTGACTTTATTGTTTTCCCCATCAATAAGACAATGAGCTGGATTATCCTGCAAGGGATCGTGGCGGATAATGAAACCTAAAGAACGGGCATATCCTGCTACCAACACACCCACTTTAGTAGTGTCAGAATTTCTCGCACGAGCTAAAACTTCCTGGGGAGTTGTTAGCCTCGCCAACTCAACTGAGATACTGTTATCAGGTTTTCCTCTAACCTGGAAAGCAACTGATTTTACAGTACCATCCTCATAAAGATGTACATGAGGAATCCGACGATAAAGAATATCATTGTCTGCAATTTCTTCTAGCATTATCTCATCCTGACTTAGGGAATCAATAGCTGAGACACCACATTCAGGACTTCAGATAATGACACCTGGTTTTTTTCCTCAAATTTTCTCTCGTTTCCTTCTCCCTTAATTAGTAGATAGCTGAAACTCATATCAGGTTTAATTTCCACTTCTAGATTGTCGTGTGGGGTTCGCCATTCCAGTTGTAGGCTACCATTAGCAATTGGTGCTGCATCATAGGGTAAAATTAGATCGCCAACTAAAGGCGAAAGAGAGTATTTGATATGAATAAGCAACTGACAGGCTTTTACAAAAGCAACGGGCGAAACTGGCAATGCACCATAAGAATCCCAGTCAGGTTCTAGTTGGGCAAGTTGCGTCAAGCGCTCTAATATTGGATCTAAGGAAACATCAGTTAATGTTGCTTGAGACATGGCTTTTACAAAGAGCGTAGTTTGTATTGTATCATATTTATGCGTGCGGTTTCCCTTGAGAAGGGACGATTTTAGACTGAGGTTTCTTCTTTGACACGGCCCGAATAATATTTTTTCATCGATTCTTGAGAAATAATGGCATGACAAGATTCGTCTCTGGGCAAATCCCCTCTCGCTTCTAGCCAAGCCATTTCACCGCAAATCATTCGTTCCAAAGTTTCATCATCATACTCAAAATAGGCATCTGCAACTTCTTCCAGAAATTCCCCGATTTCTTCAGAAAGTTTCGGGCGCTCGATTCTTTCTACAATTGGTTCCCAACTAAATTGGCTTTGATACTTCTCTAGTAAATCAGGAATCACCGGGCCGTGAACCCACGCTTTAAAATCCGCATTAAAGAGTGGCGTGCCATAAATTGCTAAATGCCAAGCTTGAGCGTAATACACGAGTTTTTGTAGCTTGTAAGCATTTATTTCTACATCGAATTGCGAGGCTAACCAAATGAAATAATTGGCAATCTCGCGATCGCTCAGTGTTTCCGAATTAGTTGAAACAGCAACAACTTTCAGTTCACCTTTAGCTAGATGTTCCAATAGTTCAGAAACAGACAAGTTGAATTGTTCAGCAATTTGCTCAACTCTTTGCCAGACTGGATAATTTACAGTTACTTGATATTCAGTTTTGATTGAAGGAGCTTGGGTCATGGCTAGGATTTCTTAGCGTTGACTAAAATAATTATAGCAAACTGTTCTACAATACTCGTAATTAAAATTATAGTATGATTTATGCTGAAAAAATAGAAATAGAGTCAGGTCTGATAGTCAAAGCCCGATCGCCCTTCGTCTCCCACTTTCTGAAAAAGCGCGTGTAGCCAGCCGATTGATTACTGATTGGGTACCAGTACGATGAGGTAAAGTGAGTCGTCGCGAAGTGGGGCTTCATTCAGTTGACAGTTGACAGTTGACAGTTGACAGCGACCTCTACCTGGAAGTCAGAGGATTGGAGTAATGAATCGTCTGATTTTAATTTCTCCCTAAAAAAGAGAGGCTTTAAACCAATTCTTTCTGGTAAGCCATCGCACCAATCGCTGGCTGGCAATACACACCCACAAACTATGAGGTTTTAATCGGAGAGAGGGACTTCTATACCAGGCTCGACATTCATCTTGACGGGAATGGCAGTGCAGAGGTTACATGATTTCCTGCGTAAATCCTGACTTTATTTCAGTTCAACATTTACAGTAGCAGACATCCCCGGTGCAATTCGCGATTCATAACCTTTAATGCTTTCGGCATCAAACACAACTTTCACTGGTATCCGCTGCACTACTTTGGTAAAGTTTCCCGTTGCATTGTCGGGAGGCAATAGGGAGAATTGAGCGCCAGAAGCAGGGGAGAAACTATCAAGACGGCCTTCAAATTTGCGGCTACCAAAAGCATCTAATTTGATTTCTACTTTTTGGCCTGGTTTCATGTTTGCTAATTGCGTTTCTTTGAAGTTAGCAATTACCCACAAATCGTTACTGACGATCGCCATTAACGGAGTTCCCGACTGCACCCGCTGCCCCACTTCAACGGATTTGCGCCCGATTTGTCCGGCGGCGGGTGCGGTGATATTCGTGTAGGAAAGTTGCAGTTGAGCGTCTTTAACCGCAGCTTCCGATTGGGCGATCGCAGCCTTAGCAGCATCATACTGCGATCGACTGACCTTAGTTTGCTCGCCCGTAGCTTGAGCCTGTTGCAATCCGCCCTTCGATGCAGCCAGTTTGGCTTCGGCGGTGCTGATTCCTTCCTGCGCTACAGCGACTTTAGCTTGGGCGCTGGCGATGCCGACTTTGGCTTGGGCGACTTGAGCTTCAGCTTGCTTTACTCCTTCTTGAGCTTGCGCTACTGCTGCGATCGCTGCGGTTACGCCTTCCTTGGCTTGGGCTAACCTGGCTCTAGCTTGGGCAATTCCTTGTTGGGCTGCGGTGGTTTGGCCTTGGGCGACTTCGTAGGCGGCTCTCGCTGCGTCTAATTGCTGGCCGGCGATCGCACCTTCTTGCTGCAAACTTTCGTACCGTTTATAATCTGCTTGCGTTTTCACGAGATTAGCTTGCGCTTGCACTAGCTGAGCTTGCGCTGCGGCAATACCGGCTTCGGCTTCCGTCACTTTAGCTTGGGCTTGGGGAATTCCGGCTTCAGCTTGGGCGACTTTGGCTTGCGCTGCGGGTACGCCGGCTTCAGCTTGAGCGACAGCAGCTTCGGCTGCGGGTACGCCTTGTTGGGCTTCCCTAATTGCTGCTTGGGCGGTGGAAATGCCAGCGTTGGCGGTGCCGATATCTCCTTGGGCTTGGGCTGTTTTACCTTGGCTGGTTTGAGAGGCTAGGGAAATATTCGCTTGGGCTGCTTCGGCTTGGCGGCGGGCGTTTTCTAAGGCTGCTTGGGATTGTTGCAGTTTAACTTGGTAGTCGCGGGGGTCGAGTTTGATCAGCAGTTGGCCCGGTTTTACTTGTTGGTTATCTTCTACTAAGACTTCGCCGACAGTACCGTTGATGCGGCTGCTGACTTGGTGGATGTGTCCGGCTACTGTGGCGTTTTCGGTTTCTTGGTGGATGGAGGCGTATTGCCAATAATTGTAGCCAAAGCTGCCTGCTGCGATCGCCCCGATGCCCAGCGCTGCTAAAATTATCGCTTTCGGGGCTTTTTTCTTCGGTGTTTCCGGCGCCGGCAGGGGTGCTTGGATTTCTGTTTCTGGGCTGGTTTTGAGTTCGGCGGGGGCGCTGATTTCTGTTTCTGGCGCGGGGATTACTGGTAGGCTTTTTGCTATGGTGTTGTCGATCGGCTTTTCTAAGAGGGCTACTGCTTTGCCTTTGCCGTTACCGTTGAATTCTTCTGGGTTGATTTCGTTTGTGCCTTTCATGGTATTTGACTCCTGATACTTTAGTAAGATGTCGTTTGGTTAGGGTACGTAGTTTTTATTTAGTAAGACTGCTTTTTTTAAGAGTGCGTAGTATTTTTGAGTTGTTTTTAATGTAGTTGAGGTAGATGCTGCTGCGCTTCAGTCGAAAGAGCTATTTGTTGGCGGTTTAGGAAAGATTGACGATCGCTCGATCGATCAATTGGGAGAAGAGTTCTCGATCGGCTTTGGAAATGCCAGTCATTGACTTCTCTCGGATCTCCGCCACCAGCGGTGGCAGCACGTCTTGCAGTTCCCTGCCTGCATCCGTTAGCCAAATTCGCCAAATCCGCCGATCGCGCGTGTCTCTCTCGCGGCGGACTAAGCCTCTTTCTTCCATGCGATCGAGCACGCCTGTGAGTGTACCGCCTACCTGTTGCAGTTTGTCGCCAATGCTGGAAGTTGGCAAGCCGTCTTCTTGCCACAAGCAGCACAGTACCAACCAGTGAAATGGTGTCAGCCCAAATGGTTCGAGTATCTCTTGCAACCTGCGAGTCCCTAGCTGCCCTAGCAGTTTGATGCGGTAGCCCAGGCTGTGGGGGGCGAGAACATCGTGCCACCTAGCTAGATATTTGCGATCGACTGTGGATATAGTAACCATCGGCTTATTACTTAGCGTTCGTATTATTAGTGTAAGATGTTATTTGGGAGCTGTCAAGGGGCGATCGCGGATTTTCGGTCATCGGATTTGAGATTTGAGATGGAGTCGGCAGCAAGTAAGTCAGTACAATGAGGGCGATCGCCCACGCTCGATCGCAAAAAACAGCTAAATTTTCGTCAAACTTGTTTGGATTTCTTAATTATTCCTAAAATAGGAAGCTCAAAGTTGCGATCGCACTTTATTCTAGTCCCAGGAAATCAGTACACCAAGTTCAATAATACCGACGATAATAATTTGTTCTATTCCTATATAATTTAGTCTCTCAAGGAGTGATTAATGTGATGTGCGAAGAGCAAAGAAAAAAATTAGATCAAATCATTCAGCAATTAAAGAACGCCCAATCCGAGGTGCAAGAAGCCTACGAAACAACAATGATGAGTGATGCCAAATGGGCCGTGTCTAGCCTGTGTGATGATTTAAAAAAAAATGAGTCGATCGATCCGTCTATAAAGAGCCAGCTCATGCCTTATTTTGAAGCAGCTCATTCAGCTATTCTTAGTTCTGAATCAACGCATAAACGAGCCGGAATCTGTGGTGACAAGCTGAATGAAGCAGAGTCTTGCATAATAAAAATACTGAGTAAACTCTGAAGAGAATGATTTAAAATTGGATCAGGCGAGTCCCGGAAAGTCCATCCTGGGGAATCTGTTTACATTTCTTAATTATTAGTAAAATAAGAAGAGTAAAGTTACGATCGCACATCGCACGTTATGCCACTCCAAGGAAATCAGCGCACCAAGTTAGACGACACCGACGACAATCTGTTTTATTCCTATCCCCGGTTTGTGACGCACGTAGACGAGGGATTCATTCAGCAACTAACCGACTTGTATCGGGAACGCCTGAAACCGAATACTCGGATTTTTGATATGATGAGCAGTTGGGTGTCTCACTTGCCCGAGGAAATGGAATTTGCTCATGTCGAAGGACACGGCATGAATGAAGAGGAGTTGGCAAAAAATCCCCGACTGAATCATTATTTCGTGCAGAATTTGAACGCAAATCCTAAATTGCCACTGCCCGATTCAGAGTTTGACGCGGTTGTCAACTGCGTTTCGGTGCAGTATTTGCAAAACCCGGATGCGATTTTTGCCGAGATGCACCGGATTTTGAAGCCGGGGGGCGTCGCAATTATCAGTTTTTCCAACCGGATGTTTTATCAGAAAGCAATTGCGGCTTGGCGGGAAGGTTCGGAGGGCGATCGGGTAGAATTAGTCAAGGGTTACTTTGATTCGGTCAAAGGAGCGAATATACCCGGATTTAGCAAGCCGGAAGTAATTGCTAAACAGTCTAGCTTGCCGAGTTTTATGCAAATGCTGGGGATGGGAGGCGGCGATCCATTTTATGCGGTAGTTGCTTACCGCCAAAGTTAGGATTTTTTTAAATGTTTGTAGTGAGGACTTTAGTCCGCTGATTTTTTTGAGCACTAAAGTCTTTACTACAAACCGAGCTAGAGTTACGCTCTCTCTTAGAATATATTTAACAGTGGCTCCTAAAACATGGACAACCAACTTTTGCAACGCATCACACTCGATCCAAATATCTGTCACGGAAAACCCTGTATTCGCGGTCTCAGATATCCAGTAGAGTTGATTCTTGAATTACTTAGTTCAGGTATGAATGCTAAAGAAATTATAGATGATTATGATGATTTAGAACATGAAGATATTCTAGCTGCTTTGCTATTTGCAGCACGGCTGACTCAAGTGAAAAGCATATATCGAGTATTAGTGTAATGAAGTTTTTGGTAGATGCACAATTACCAGTACGTCTGGCACGCGTTTTGCAATCTGCTGGTTGCGATACTATTCATACTAAGGATTTACCTCGACTCAACGCAACTCCCGATTCAGAAATTAACTTGCTTTCAATGCAAGAAAGCAGAATTGTTATCACCAAAGATCGAGATTTTCTCGATTCATTTCTGATTAGCCAGCAACCTTACAAGCTGTTAATATTGACGACTGGCAACATAAATAACAACCAACTTATAGACTTATTTGTGAATAATTTGCCGCATTTGGTTGAAATGTTTGAGGAACATTCATTGATAGAAATGAATCGCGATACAATTGTAGTTCACCAGTAATAATTAAGTAGGTAAAACCTTGATATGAAACCATATCAGCAAATAGAAATTGACGAATGCGGCGAGCCTTTAGTCCCAATTCCACCAGAAGATTTTGCCTTTGAAATTCCGCACCCTTATCAAAAGTTGGGTGCTCCCTATCACAACAGCAAAGCAGATTCACCTTACTATTTGCGGCAAGGAGTTGTAGATAGTTTAGTAGCAGCTCAAACTCAGCTACAGCAAAATCATCAAAATTGGAAAATTCTGATATTTGATGCTTATCGACCCGTGGAAGTCCAGCAATTTATGGTAGATTATACTTTCAATCAAATTGCCGTAGCTCAAGGCTGCGAATTTCCGGTTTCCGAAGACAAACGCCAAGTTATTATAGAACACGTGTATCAATTTTGGGCTGTGCCGAGCCTCGATCGCACGACGCCTCCTCCTCACAGTACAGGTGCAGCTTTAGATGTAACTTTAGTCGATGAACATAATCGACCAATTGATATGGGTTCTCCGATTGATGAAATATCAGAACGTTCTTATCCCGATTATTTTGGTAATAGCAAGGACGCGCAACAACAGCAATACCACCTGCACCGGCAAATATTGAAAGATGCGATGATAGCTGCTGGTTTTGAGCAACATCCTAACGAGTGGTGGCATTTTTCTGTGGGCGATCAGATGTGGGCGTGGTTGACAAATAACAAGAATAGTGGTAGTCAAGTTATCGCCCGATACGGCCGCTATTAAACCATTTTAGATTTGAGACGACTGAATGCTCGATCGCTATAAATCATTTGGATTGCAACCGCTAAGATATAGCAGTGGACAGTTGACAGTTGCAGAACGGGAATCAAATCATTGATGCAGAACGGGAATCGACTCTATTCATGAAGTTATTTATGTCTTCACCCATGTGGCGGTTGCTATACTGAAAACCTTCTTGATTCCTGAAACCCCTGCTTTGATTACTTCTTCCTTCTGTCAACTGTCAACTGTCAATTGTCAACTGTCAATTGTCAACCGTCAATTGTCAACTGTCAATTCTTCCTTCTTTTGGGTCAGCTATTGCCAGCGGGGTAGCCGTGCTTTAAAATTAACGAGAGCTAACAAGTGCAGGCAAATCAAGCCAGCACCGCAAACTCTAAAGGATAACTTAGATTTCACCAATGAAAGCACTCATCCTCTCTGGCGGCAAAGGAACACGCTTGCGTCCCCTCACCTATACGGGTGCTAAGCAGTTGGTTCCTGTGGCAAATAAGCCTATACTGTGGTACGGAATTGAAGGCATTGTGGCGGCTGGGATTACGGATATCGGGATTATTATTAGTCCTGAAACAGGTGAAGAGGTGAAGGCGAAAACAGGAGATGGCTCTCGCTTCGGTGCAAAAATTACTTATATCTTACAATCAGAGCCGGCGGGACTCGCTCATGCAGTAAAAATTGCGAGACCATTTTTGGGTGATTCTCCATTTATTATGTATTTAGGAGATAACTTAATTCAGAGTCAGCTAGATCCGTTTTTAGAGAATTTTAATAAGCAAAAACTAGACGCTCTAATTTTGCTGCGCCCAGTTCCCAATCCCAGTGCTTTCGGTGTAGCAAAGGTTGATGAGAATGGGCGAGTTTTACAGTTAGTAGAAAAACCCATAGTTCCGCCGTCTAATTTAGCACTGGTGGGGATTTACTTTTTTGCTCCTACTATTCACGAGGCGATCGATCAAATTCAACCCTCGCCCCGCGGGGAACTCGAAATTACTGATGCTATCCAACAGCTAATCAATCAAGAAAAACACGTAGAAGCCTGCAATTTAGATGGTTGGTGGTTGGATACCGGGAAAAAAGATGATTTGCTGAGTGCAAACCAAATCATTTTAGATAGCTGTATTGTAGCTTCAACTGAATTAAAAGTAGATGCCAAAAGTCAAATTATCGGGCGAGTGCAAGTAGGGGAAGGTAGTGAAATCATTAATTCTACAGTTCGCGGGCCTGTGGTAATTGGGGAAAATTGCCGCATTGAAAATTGCTTTATCGGGCCTTACAGCAGTATTGCCGATCGCGTGACGATGGTTGATGCTGATATCGAACACAGTGTAATATTGCAAGGGGCGAAAATTGTTGGCATTCACCAGCGAATTGTTGACAGCGTGATCGGACAGCGAGCTCAACTCACAAATGCGCCGCCGCGTCCTAAAGCGTTGCGGTTTATGATTGGTGATGACAGTCAAATCGAGTTAGTATAACTTAGGATTTGCACTATTCTCGTAGCGGCAATTTACCCGATGGTGCGCGTTGCTACGTCTACGAGATGGTGCGCCTCGGCGCACCATAAATTTAAAGGAGGCGGAAGATTGCAGTACGAAGAAATACCGACTCAACAAATTATAGATAAACTGCGGCAAACTTTGGAGCCGCGAATTGGTATTGCTGAGTTGTCGCTGTCGGAAAGACCAAATAGTGCGATCGCCCAAAATGAAGATGACGAAGACATTGCGCTTCTCAAAGCGGGCTTTGACATTTATAACATTCCAATTACATCTTACCAAAGGCGGCTCGGTTCCGCAGTCATCGCCGTCAGAAAAATTGTCCGAAAATTGCTCAAGCCCGTACTAGACAGACAAGTAATTTACAATTTCGCCAATACCCGCGTCGTGCAAACCTTGAGCACACAGTTGCAAAAATTGCAAGAAAATCAACAAACTCTAGAGAAAAAACTTACATCGGAATTCAGCAGCGGGTTTCCCGAAGTGACAGCGCAGCTTGAGAGTCAACAACAGGCGATCGCAAATTTTCAGTCTGAAGTAGAGCAAATCAAAGCGGTACAGCAGCAACATACTGCTATTTTACAGGAGATTACTGCTCAATTGGGCGATCGACAACCATAAAGCATCAAAGATGACTACACTTCCTATATGCTCATTTATTATAGTTAACTATAATGGTCTGCGCCACACCAAAGACTGCTTGAAATCCCTACAAAAACTTGCGTATCCAGAATCACAACTCGATTTAATCGTAATTGATAATTGTTCTCAAGACGATTCGGTTCATGCTTTGCGCGAACTGTTTCCAAAAGTTCGGATCTTTGTGAATACCGCCAACAACTTTGCCAAAGCCCTCAACCTCGGCATCAGCGAAGCAAAAGGGCAATACATCGGCTTTCTCAATAATGATGCAACCCTTGACAGTCACTGGCTGGAAATATTAGTTAAACGCCTAGAAACTGACAATAAAGTTGGTGCAGCTAGTGGCAAATTGCTGTTTAAAGACGGGCGAATCAACAGCGCGGGCATTCAGCAATTACCTAATTTTTATTGGCAAGATGTCGGTTTTGGCGAAAAAGATTCGGGACAGTATAATACAGAAAGGGAAGTAGAAGGGCTTTGTTGGGCGGCGGTGCTTTTCCGCAGAGAATGTCTGGAAGATGTCGGGCCGATTGATGAAGATTTTGTGATGTATTTTGAAGATGTAGAGTTTTCCAAACGCTGCCAAAAACGCGATTGGAAAATGCTTTATACTCCCGCAGCTATCGCCCATCACGAGTATCGAGGTTCGAGTAAAGGTAGCAAACTCACCGAGTATTTCTGCAACCGCAATCGGTTTTTGTATTTGGCGAAACACGAACCTCTGCAATTAGTGAAATCGATTCATACTTCGGATTTTTTTAGTAACAAGCAGTACGATTTGCTGTTCGAGAGTTTGTTTTTCGCGATTAAAAAACTGCTAGATTATCAGAAACCGGAAATCGTCGCAGCGGTACTGCCGCAGTTGACGGAAAAGTTGGCGGTGATTTACAGTAGAATGAAGGTCGATCGCATTTTACCTCGATTGGAGGTGGTTAGGGGCGATCGCAAAATGTCGATCGCAATTTACGATCACGGACTGCATTTTATCGGCGGCGGGCAAAAATACGTCGCTACCATCGCCTCGCTGCTGCAAAATGAATTTGAGATTACTTTTATCGCCAACAAACCCGTGGCTGTTTCCGACTTAGAGTCGTGGTACGGAATCAACCTTTCAGGATGCAAAATCAAGATTATTCCGTTGCAGTTTTACGAGAAACGTGGAATGCAGTGCATCGATTCCAGTATCATCGCTGAGGATATGGAAAATCCCTTTGATGAAATTGCCAGAGAAAGCAAAAATTACGATATTTTTGTCAACGCCAACCAACTCGAAAAAGTCAAACCGCTGTCGCCGATATCAGTATTTTTCTGCCACTTCCCGAATACTTTTCGCAACCGTCATTTTGCTGTGGATGATTACACTTTTATTATTGCCAACAGTCAATTTACTGTCAAGTGGTTGGAGAAACGTTGGAATTTGCAACCCACTTTTATGCTGTATCCGCCCGTGGAAATGGCTACAGCTAAAGTGTCGAAGGAAAAGATAATTTTAGCTGTGGGACAGTTTGAAGCTGGAGGAACAAAAAAGCAAATTGAACTCATCCAAGCTTTCCGCAGTTTGCTAGCAGATTATCCAGATGAACTTCAAGGATGGCGGCTGATTTTAGCTGGTAGCAGTGTTCCGAAAAATCCTTATTTAAAGACGGTTCAGAATTTGTTGAAGCAGGATTCAAGGGCGATCGAACTTAAAGTCAATGGTTCCTTAGATGAGGTAAAATCGCTTTATGCTAAATCGAGTATATTTTGGCATGGCTGCGGTTTGGGTGAAGTCAATCCCCAAAGGTTTGAGCATTTTGGGATGGCGACTGTTGAAGCAATGCAAAACTGTTGTGCTCCGATCGCGTTTTGTGGCGGTGGACAACCGGAAATTGTCGAACACGGGCGATCGGGCTTTTTGTTCAATACGGTTGAGGAACTTTGCCGCTATTCACATCAACTAATTGTCAATCCCGATTTGTTAGCAGAACTTCAAGCTGGCGCACAGCAACGCAGTCAGAACTTTAGACTCGCACCTTTTGAACACAAAGTCAAGAGTTTTTTTGAGATTATTCACCAGGAATATGCTACAATTCGGCTGCCAAATCCAGGCGAGATTGCTCAAATGCTCGATCGACCTTAAGCATACATATATTGATGTGGGTAAGGACGTGGCAGTGTCTGTTAGTGTTAAGTTAAGCCTCGATCCTCCCTAGCCCCCCTTAAAAAGGGGGGGACAAGAGTATTCTCAAAGTCCTGCTTCTTAAAAAGGGACAAAAGTATTCTCAAAGTCCCCCTTCTTAAGGGGGATTTAGGGGGATCTGGACTCAGATGCGAACGATAAATACAAAAGTTTTTGATCGTAAGTTGACACCAATGGGCGAAGCGTAGCGGAGGGAGTGCCATTTCCCCACAGATATCGCCGAAAATCGACTTGATTTGATATCAAATATCGACTAATCACAAGTTTATTTTTACTCAAAACGTGTCCAATAAACTGTTAATAAATTTATCCTTTCTAACTCCCGAACCCACGGGAATCGGAACTTATGCAGCTAATCTTTTCCCGCAACTGCAACACCTAGAACCAACATTACTCACTTCCCAGCAAATTGAGAATTATAGTTGCTATCAAATCCCCGATAACATCACACCGGATCGAGGCCCTAAAGGACAAATTAACAGACTGCTGTGGACTCAATTTAAATTGCCTAAGATTTACGAGAAATTGGATTCAAACCTAATATTTTCGCCAATTCCTGAAGCACCTTTATATTCCAAATGTCGCTACATAGTTACAGTTCACGATTTAATTCCTTTGCGATTCCCCCAAAAGTTATCTCGGCTGACAGCTTATTTCCGCTACTACATACCCCAGGTTTTGCGACAAGCCGAACATATTATTTGCGATTCTCAAGCAACGGCGACAGATGTTGCTAACTTTTACCAGATTTCGCGTCAGAAAATGACCGCAATTCCCCTAGCTTGTGATAATATTAATTTTCGCTGTCTCGACTTGCCAGCAAAAAATTATTTTCTTTATACCGGCAGACACGATAGTTACAAAAACTTGGAAAGATTAATTGCTGCATTTGCAAGTTTAGCCGATCGCACAAACTACGAACTTTGGCTAGCCGGGCCTCCCAACGCCTACACGCCGCAGTCGATCGCACAAGTAGAACAATTGGGTTTACAATCTTTGGTAAAGTTTCTCGGTTACGTTCCCTACTCGCAATTGCCCGTACTGATGAATCAGGCGATCGCCCTGGTGTTTCCCACACTCTGGGAAGGATTCGGCTTGCCGATTTTAGAAGCAATGGCCTGCGGTACACCAGTCATCACTTCCAACCTGTCATCGATGCCAGAAGTAGCCGGAGATGCGGCATTATTAGTCAATCCCTACAGCGTCGGAGAAATAGCCGCAGCCATGCAAACAGTAGCCACAGATTCAAAAGTGCGATCGCACTTAAAAAAATCTAGCTTAGCGCGATCGGCCGAATTTAGCTGGCACAAAACCGGACAAGCAACCGCCAACATCTTACAACAATATCTTTAAATCCTCCTTCTCTTCCTCTCTGCGCCCTCTGCGCCCTCTGCGGTTAATCAAAAAAAATCCCAACCGCCCTCTGCGCCCTCTGCGGTTAATCAAAAAAAATCCCAACCAAAAACCGCAATCCTCATAAATCTTACAACAATATCTCTCAATCCTGCCTCTCTCTATTTTCTCTCTCTGCGCCCTCTGCGCCCTCTGCGGTTAATCAAAAAAAAATCCCAATCAAAAAACCGCAATCCTCATCTGATTATATGCCAAACCCCGAATCCAACCTACTAATTAATCTCTCCTTCCTAATTTCCGAACCAACCGGATTAGCCATCTATGCTAAAAACCTATTTCCCCACCTAAAAACCCTCAATCCAACCTTACTAACAGCCCAAAAATTTCCCAATAATAACTGCTACGAAATCCCAGCGAACCTCACACCAGAACAAGGAAGCAGAGGACACATCAACCGATTGCTGTGGACACAAACCCAAATTCCCAAAATTTACAAACAGCTAAAATCTAACCTGTTATTTTCGCCAATTCCCGAAGCTCCTCTATTTAGCGGTTGTCGGTATATAATTACAGTACATGACCTAATAGCCCTACGATTTCCCCGCCGCTTCGATCCTTTGGCAGTTTATCACCGCTACTACATTCCCCAAGTATTGCGGCAAGCTGAACATATCATCTGCGATTCCGAGTCAACCGCCAATGATATTACTAATTTTTGTAAGATTCCAAGTTCTTTAATTACACGAATCTTTCCCGGCTACGATACCAGTTTTTTTAAGTTTCTAGACTTACCAACTAGCAATTATTTCCTGTATATGGGCCGCCACAATCCCCATAAAAACGTCCAGCGAGTTGTAGCAGCGTTTGCGGCTTTACCTAATAATTCCGAGTACGAATTGTGGATAACGGGATCGGAAGATAAACGCTATACGCCGCTGCTGAAGGCCCAGGTTCAAGAATTGGGATTGTCCGATCGCGTAAAATTCCTAAATTACCTCCCCGCGGCTGATTTGCCGAAAGTCATCAACCGGGCGATCGCCCTTGTATTCCCCAGTCTTTGGGAAGGATTCGGTCTGCCGGTGCTCGAAGCAATGGCCTGTGGCACTCCTGTCATCACTTCTAACCTATCTTCGATGCCCGAAGTCGGGGGGGACGCAGCATCGTTAGTCAATCCGTACAGCGTCGCAGAAATAGCCTCTGCTATGCACGAGCTGGCAATAGATACCAAAGCTCGATCGCACTTGCGGGAACTCGGTTTGGCCCGATCAAAACAGTTTAGCTGGGAAAAGACAGGCGTGGAAACTGCTGCTATTCTCGATCGATACAGTTGACAGTTGACAGTTGACAGTTGACAGTTGACAGTTGGAAGAGGAAAGAGGGAAGAGTTGGGGAGCATCTCAGTTTTGTAAAAAGCATTTTTTTTCTTGTAGTGCGAGCGTCCCGCTCGCGTATTGTAAAATACGCCAGCGGGGATGCTCGCACTGTAAATGCAAAACTGAGATGCTCCCAAGAGTTGACAGTTGACAGAAGCAAGACTGAAGAAGAAAGAAGAAAGATTTTTCCAATCTCCCCCTCTCCCCCTCTCCCCCTCTCCTCCATCTCCTCCCTCCGCTTCACCGAGGGACTTAGGCCCTTTTACTTGTTGATACCCAACTGATCGCCCCGCTTGTATTGCTGGTAAGCAGCAAAAAACAGCCCAGCCAGAGTAACAAAGATTAAACCCAGAACAATACCTGAAAGCAGCGGTTCTACCATGAGAGCTCCTTAACGTTAAGATTTAACAATCTATTTTTAATATTACCAGCACTGAGACAGATGAATTTTCCCATTCTTGGGAGTTCTGGGGGTCTGTGATCTTGATATCCCCGCTGGAAACGATTAAGCTATGTGATGAGAAATAAATTTTCTTGTAGATACTATTTTAAAATTGCACTCCTTTGAATCACCAAATTGCCACGAATGAAATTAAAAACCCGATCGAGCGACTGCTCATATTTGCGATCGCGCTGTTGCTTGCGATCATGTTGGCGACGATGACAATTCGTCAGTTTCAAGTTGCCGATCCCTACGTCAAAAGCGTGCTGTCCCTTGCTGGCGACCAGTTTCAGGGTTCCGCCATCTTTCAAATGAACTGTGCGGGGTGTCACATATCCGTCGGAGAGACTCAAGTTGGGCCCAACTTGCACCGAGTTTCAGAGCGCAAATCCGAATTCGAGCTGATCCGCCAAGTCACCAGCGGGCGAACCCCACCAATGCCACAGTTTCAGCCGAGCCCGCAAGAAATGGCCGACTTGCTGAAATATCTCCAACAAATTTAAGCAAAAAAGGGGAACGGAATTTCGTTCCCCTCATCCTGATTGTCCGGGTAATAGTAGGGTGCGCGAAGTACGCATCCTACATAGCATTAGTGTCAACTTAACCCCGAAAACCTTTGTATCTCTCGTTTACCCTGAGCGTCGATCCCCCTAAATCCCCCTTAAGAAGGGGGACTTTGAGAAAAATCCTGTCCCCCCCTTAAGAAGGGGGGCTAGGGGGGATCTGGCCCCGATCGCCAGACAGGCACTACGTTTGACGTTAAGTTGAAACCAATGCCTACTAAGGACTACAGATTAAACCACCAGCACGTTAAAACTGCTTGCCGCTAACCGGTTGGGGACAACGCCCGCCAATATAGCCAAAGTCTGGTTGGTGCTGGCGATCGCGATCGCAGTTGAGCCGTTAGTTTCGGTTAACAACAGTTGATTGAAGTCCAAGCCTCCCACCAACTGGATCGAATCAGATTCTGGTCTAAAGTTGATAATCGTGTCAATTCCCTGAATCGCTGCCAATACAAAGTCTTGTCGGTTGCCGTTAGCGATCAGAGTATCATTGCCAATGCCGCCAAACAGCAAGTCATCGCCGGTGCCACCAAAGAGTATATCATCGCCGCTGCCGCCCAGTAAGGTATTGTTACCGTCGCCACCGCAGAGAGTGTCATTACCTTGATCGCCCAATAGCACGTCGTCGCCGGCTTCTCCCAATAGCACGTCGTCGCCTTTGCCGCCGTACAATACGTCATCGCCGTCGTCGCCGCTTACTGAGTCGTTGCCCCGATTGCCGTAAAGAGTATCGTTAGCTCGATCGCCAAAAATCAGGTCAAAGCCTTTACCACCAAAGATAGTATTGCTATCTTTACCACCGTAGATAGTATCGTTGCCGGTATTGCCATTGATGTAATCGCCGCCCTCTTGGCCGAAGATCAAATCGCCGCCGCCTAACCCGAAGATAGAGTCAACATTGGCACTGCCCACGAGGGTATCGTCGCCGTTAGTACCGTTGATGACACCGTTGCGCGAAGGACTGGGGGGCAGATTCGGAGGGGTAACCCTGGGGAAGGGATCGGGACAAACCAAATCTGTCCCTACAGGTGTCGGCGTCGGTGTCGGCGTCGGTTCTGGTGTCGGAGTCGGTTCAGGTGTTGGCGTCGGAGTCGGTGCAGGTGTTGGTGCAGGTGTCGGCAGCGGCGTCGGTGCAGGCGTCGGTGCAGGTGTCGGCAGCGGCGTCGGTGCAGGTGAAGGTGTCGGTTCTATCCTTGCCGGCGGTGTCGGTGTCGGCTGCGTCGATGTCGGCGTCGGCGTCGGTGGCGTCGGTGTTGTAATGGAATTCCCGAAGTTGATGCCGCTGACAATAGCGCCCGAAGCCAGCACGATGTCGGCGGGGTTGGGGCTGGTTTGAGTGAAACCTATTGGCGGGGTTTCCCGGACGCGGTAGGTTGCCGGCGCTAGGTTCGCGAACACGTAGTTGCCGCTGTTGTCTGTGGTAGTAGTAACAGGAACAGCAGCAGGAGCTCCTGGGGTGGGAGCTACGACTTTGGTTAACAGAATTTGGACATTGGGTAAACCCGGTTCTCCGGCATCCTGAACGCCATTCTTGTTGTTGTCTTGGAACTTCAGACCGCGGATCGTGCCCGGTTGGGGCAGGAAGTTGCCGAAGTCAATGCCCGTGGGTTTTTCTCCGGCTTGAGCTATAATAACGTCGGCAGGGAGCGCGGTTGTCAGCGTCCAGCCGGTTTGCTGGACTTCCCTTACCTGGAAAGTACCTGCGGGTACGTCGGTGATAGTGTAGTTGCCATCCTTATCCGTGATGGTAGTCAATTCGCCCTGTTGGAACACTCCATCTTTGTTCGTGTCTACGAAGATTTGCCAGTTTTGTAGGCCCGGTTCCCCAGCATCCTTAGCACCGTTGTTGTTGAGGTCATTGAATTTTTGACCGCTGATCGTGCTCGCCTCGAAGAAGTTGCCGAAGTTGTTGTTTTGGGAGTCTTGACCGCTGGTGAGAGGGATAGTATACGCACCTGGAAGGGTAGGCGCGGTGGCGCTGGCTGCGGGGGCGATTTGCGTCCAGCCTGGTTCTACTAATTCCCGGACGTTGTAGGTGGCGAATGGCAAGTCGTTGAACTGGTACTTACCGGTGATATCGGTAACAGTAGCGGTTTCGGTTGGCTCTAGCGTGCCGTTGTTGTTGGCATCTAGGTAGATTCTCCAGCCTGCTAGCGCTGGTTCGCCAGCATCTTGGACACCATTTTTGTTGCGATCGTTAAATTTGATCCCGCTGATCTTGCCAACCTGGAAGTTCCCGAAGTTGGTAGGAAGGGTGGTGGTGTTGGCAATGTTAACGCCACTTGCGGTAGTAAGCCTCGTGGCCGCTGGGGGAACAGGGAAAGTTTGCTGCCAACCAGTCTTTTGCTCTTCCCGCAGGAGGAATGTACCAGCGCCAACGTCAGTAAAGGTGTAATTCCCAGAGGCATCAGTGGTAGTCGATCGCGGTACTGCTGTGCCGATAAAGGTCTGTGGTTCTAGTAAGATTTTCCAGCCTTCTAATCCTGGTTCGGTCCCCTCTTTGACCCCATTCCCGTTGAGGTCGTTGAACTTCTGACCTGTGATAGTGATGTTTTTGAAGATGCCAAAGTTCTGCCCGGTGACGGCAAGACCGCTTTGGGTAGTAACCGGAATAGCCGGAATTGCGCCAGCGGGGAAAGAGATGCTGGAGTTGGCTGGGGGAGTGGCTTGTATCAGGTACTTGCCCGGGCCGATGTCCGCGAAGCTGTAATCTCCTGTTGCCGTAGTCGTTTGCGGAGTGCCGACAACTGTATCTGTGGCGGCTTGGAATATGCCGTCGCCGTTGGTGTCTTTGTAGAGATTGACTACGACGCCAGCTAATACGGTGTCGTCGGGAGTGAAACCGTTGCCTGCGAGGTCGCTGAAGGTTTTGCCCGCGATCGTAGTTTTTTGGAAATTACCGAAGTTGGCGCCGGTGACATTCACAATACCTGTAGAGGGCGGAGTCGGGCCGACAGTCTGCACCCAAGCAGTGGGAGGCGTTCCAGCGGGCGGGGCTTCTGTAATCGCAGTATTTGTTTTTACGTCGCGGAGGGTGTAAGAGCCGTCGGCTGCGGTGGTAGCGCTCTTCGTGCCTACAGAAATTACCCAACCTGGGAGACCGGGTTCAGCCGCCTGCCGAACGCCGTCACCGTTAAGGTCGTTGTATTTGACGCCTGTGACGATCGGGCCGTACTCGTAGGCACCGATATCAACAGCAGCGCCGATCGTCCGAGGAAAGCCAGTACCCCGCTCGTCAGTCGCGCCAGCAGCCGCCCCAGCCGCCACATCTCCGCCATCGATCGCCGGATTAATCACTGTCGCAGTGCTATCAGCCAAAGCATAAGTGAAGGGAACGCCTGTAGCCTGGTTCAGTGCTGCGGTAGGTGCGAGTACATTAGCTAGAGGAACAGTCGCCGCCAATTGCTGGGTAGCAGGTAAATTGCTACCAGCAATGTTCCCGATCAAATTCTTGATACTGGTGGCGGCGAAAGAGGTTCCGAACACATCAGGACTCGCGCCACCAGTATTGCCAGCAACAATAGTGTTTCTGACATTCACAGCACCGCCGTTAGTAGCAATACCCCCGCCCACAGCAAGAGCAGGAGCAGTCGCAGCAGCACTGTTAGCAGTAATCGTGTTGTTAGTCAGAGTTGCAGTAGCGCCGCTGTTAACAAAAATCGCGGCTCCTGCGCCCTGGCCGGGTGTAGCGGCAGCACCGCCAGCAGCGCCGCCCGTGGCTGTGTTGCTGAAGAAAGTGCTGTTGTTCAGGGTCAAACTGCCAGCATTCACAAAAATTGCACCGCCCAAACCAGCACCGCCACCACCGCCGGCTGCGCTTCCTGCGCCGCCCGGGGTGAAAGCTCCTACAGCAGTGCTGGCTCCGCCTACAGTACCGCGTCCGCCGCCGCCACCGAAGCCGCCAGCGCCGCCGTTGCCACCAACACCGCCACCACCGCCACCGCCACCGAAGCCACCAGCACCACCAACACCGCCAGCGCCCGGTAAACCTGCCGCGCCAGTGCCCGCGACGCCACCAGCGCCACCAGCACCACCGCCACCGCCACCGCCACCCAGGCCGCCAATGCCACCTGGGCCACCGATACCACCAACTCCGCCGTTAGTACCGCCGGTACCAGCACCACCGGGGCCGCCAGCACCACCGGGGCCGCCGTTAAGACCAGTACCTTGTAATCCGCCACTACCAGGGCCACCATTGCCACCCGTACCGCCGGGGCCGCCAGCAGCGCCGATGCTTGCCAAGCCAGGAAGACCAGTTAGACCCGGCCCACCTGCGGTGACAAAGGGAAACAGAGCTGCAAAATCGGTGTTACCGCCCGCGCCTGCTACTGCTGGAGCAACGGGAGCCGCGCTGCCCGCGCCGCCCACAGCGCTGTTGCCACTAAAGGTGACATTGTTAATTGTGACAGCCCCGCTGTTAATAAATAGTGCACCGCCCATGCCGGCTGCACCGCCGCCACCGCCTGTACCGGCAGCGCCTACAGAGCGACCGCCCGCAATTGTCAGGTTAAAAAATGTGACTGGTGTAGCGCCACTGTCGATCAAAAAGCCCCGGTTATTACCGAAATTTAAACCAAAACCCCCACCCGTAAAAGTGATGGGGTTGGAAATCCTGGGCAGAACCTGTCCGGCTGCTAGGGTGATGTTGCCGGTGAGGGTAATCGTATCTGGATCGTTGACAGCATTAGCTGTCAAGATGGCATCGCGCAGTTCGTTAAAGTTGGTGACGCTAAAAGTTCCTAACACGCCGCTATAAGCTTCCCTCGCCTCTTGGGAAAATGCTAAAGGTGTTTCTATTTTCCCCGTAGTTACTTCCAGTTCCCAGTCTCCGCCCAAGGCTGCACTGCCGGTCAAGTTATCGGATGCGGCAATATTTGCCCCCGTGAGCTGGCTCAGCCTTTCGACGAAGGCGACACCGGCTTCTGTGGCGGCGACGTTGCAACCGTAAAGCAGAATTTCGGGTTTAGCAAAAGTAGTTGAAGACTTCGAGTTTGCTTCGGCTGCTGGCAAAGCAAACCATTTTTCTAAATAATTGCGGTAGGTTTCAATGTTGCTGAGATTGAGTTCTGTGGTTCCCAGTTGCAGGCTGGCTGCTGCGCCGTGAGACAGAATATGAACTGCTGCAATGTTTTGCCGCTGTTTAAGTGTTTCGGCGATTTGCGCGATGCCGTCGCGATCGGCCTTGAGAATAATAACTTCTGTATCGGAATTCGCGGTTTTTGTTAAACTTTCGCAATCTTTAACTTGTGAATCCGCAAAAACTATCTGGTGTTTCCGTTCTTTATAGAGTTCCATGATTAAATTCCTCTGGTACACACACACATTAAATTCATAGCACAAACCAAACGCAGCAGCGAGATATCTTAATTTTAGGGTAGATTTTGTCGTTGGCGAAGCTCTCGAAGACGATCGCCCCTAACTTTCACCTACCTGGAAGATTGACAAAACGTTTTTTTTGTGCTCCCTATAGGATATACTGAAGTTAGTTTGATTGTGTAGAAGTTTTCAAGGGGGCTGTTGTTCCGGCTTTTACAAAAATATTTGAGTCAAGCTTGTACTCAGTTTTTAATGTCATTAGACTCGAACGAGTACAACGTATTGTCATAAATGTCAAGCAAAAAATAACTAATGGCGAGCGCTCGCCATTAGTTACAATCTGATGTTATTTTTTAGGGTATTGATTCCAAAGTTATTCGTTTTTAGCTTTTGACTAATAACCAACACGGCTGCGCGAGCCTGTACAGCCTGGATCGATCGCCAATTACCAAGTTTCTTCATCGGGATGATTGGAATTGCTCCAGATTTCCACATCTAAATCATTCAGATAAATCAGAGCACTTTCAATTTGTTGACTTGTACCGTTAAGTTCCAAATCAAACGGATAAATTCGGGGGAAGAGAGGATTTTAGATTTTCGATTTGGGATTGATTCCACGGATAAATCACGTGGCGGGTACCATCAAAAAATTATTGGTCATCGGAAGTTTTGCCACCCAACAAAGCTGCATTAAAATTCACCTTTAAACCGTGTTCCGAAATCAGGTTAGAGATAACAGGTTCCTGATGGTATTCTTTGGGAATGCGAATGCGAATGCGGGTTTGAGTTGGTCTGCTGTCTCCTGACTCAGTGTGCGGTATGTCTGATTGTTGAGTTTGGTGGAAATTGTCGATCGACTCAAATTCAGGTTCGCTATTGTTCTGGTTTAACATTGTGGCCTCCTAATGTCTGTTTCTTTTCAGGGATAACGTACTACTGCTTGACGATTAGCCCTTCGATCCACCCTAACCCTCCTTAACAAGAGGGGGGCAGGAGTATTCTCAAAGTCTCCCTTAAGAAGCGGGATGTCAACTGTCAACTGTCAACTGTCAACTGTCAACTGTCAACTGTCAACTGTCAATTGTCAACTGTCAACTGTCAACTGTCAACTGTCAACTGTCAACTTCCTTAATGCTAGTTTTCCGTTCCAAAATCTCCTTAACCACGAGAGTAACAACAGCTAAAAAACCGAGAACTACCGCAGCGGAAAATGCTGCTTGCGTCGCGTACTGCTTGTAAGCATCCTCGACAAACAAAGGCAAAGTTTGGGTTTTTTTAGCAATATTTCCCGATACCACAGAAACAGCTCCAAATTCTCCCATTGCTCTAGCATTTGTCAAAATCACACCGTAAAGTAAGCCCCAGCGAATATTCGGCAGCGTCACATTCCAGAAGATTTGCCAATCATTTGCTCCCAAAGTTTTCGCCGCTTCTTCTTGATCGGTTCCCACTTCTTCTAAAACAGGAATCACTTCGCGGGCAACAAAAGGTAGAGTGACAAAAGCAGTAGCTAGCACCATTCCTGGGAAAGCAAATATAATCTTAATTCCAGCAGTTTCCAGCCACGGGCCGAACCATCCCAGCCGACCGTAAAGCAGTACAATCATTAAACCTGCGACTACGGGAGAGATGGCAAACGGCACGTCTAAAATGGTGATTAATAGGGTGCGTCCGGGAAATTTATTGCGGCCGATTACCCAAGCTGCACACAAACCAAATACTGTGTTTATAGGTACAACTATCAGAGCTATCAGCAGGGTAAGTTGTGCTGCTGATAGAAAATCTGGTGAGGTTAAGTTGGCGAAAAATGGCTCGACTCCCTTTTTGAATGCTTGGTAAAAAACGTTGAGGGTTGGGATAAATAAGACGAGGCCGAGATAGCCGATCGCAATTCCGATCAAAGTTGGCTTTACCCAGGCTTTTTCTTTGCCCCGCGACGAACCCGCTGGCGGAACTGTGTAATTTTTAGATAAATTGATCTCAGCCGTCATAGCGTCTCCTCCAGGCTTGTAAAATATTAATTGTGAACAGCATTGCTAGGGAAATACCTAACATGACAGTGCCGATTACTGTGGCTCCTGCATAGTCGTACTGTTCCAATCTTTGGAAAATCAAAACAGGTGCAATTAAATCTTTAAACGGTACGTTGGCTGCTACAATTACCGTCGAACCGTACTCGCCAACGGCTCGGGAAAATCCGAGGGCAACTCCGGTTAAAATTGACGGAAAGAGCGGCGGTAAAACTACTCGCCAAAAGGTTTGAAATTGAGAAGCACCCAAGCACCAAGCTGCTTCTTCGATGTCTTTTTCCATTTCGTGTAAAACTGGCTGTACAGTTCGCACGATGAAGGGTAAGGATATAAAGATCATGGCTACGCCTACGCCCAAGCGAGTGAATGATATCTTGATTCCTAATGGTGCAAATAGCGAACCGATCCAGCCGTTATCGCTGTAAACTGTGGCGAGGGTTAAACCTGCAACGGATGTTGGTAGCGCAAAGGGTAAATCGACTGCTGCATCGACAATGCGTTTTAAGGGAAAGTCGTAGCGGACTAATACCCAGGCTATTAATGTGCCGAAGACTCCGTTGATTAGGGCTGCGATTAATGATGTGACGAAGGTGACATCGTAGGCGGAAAGGGCGATCGGGCTTGTGGCAATTTTCCAAAATTCGCCGGGGTTTGCTGTGCTGGCTTTTAGCAGCATGGCTGTGACTGGCAGAAATAGCATTAGGCTGAGGTAGCCGATGGTGATTCCCCAAGGTAGTGTGATTTTGCCGATCGCTCTTTTGATATTGGCGATCGCAGATTGAGGGTTGGTTGCTGGAGATGATACTGCCATTTAGGTTTGAGTATTTCTTCGTTTGTAGTAAGGAATGCAAGTCCTTGAAAAGCTAATATTTTGGGGAGGACTGAAGTCCGAACGATCGAACCGTTTGGAGAGGACTGAAGTCCTCACTACGAGCGGGTAATTCGGGAATTAGCGTTTAATCGATCCTTGGATTTTGTCAAACGCGGCTCCGTCATCAAAGAATTTCTTCTGAATTTCTCCCCAACCTCCCAAATCTTTAGCTGTAAATAGGGTTTTGACGGCGGGATATTTTTGGGCAAATTCTGCTTCTTTGGCGACTGTCTCATCTACTGGGCGAAATCCTGCTTTGGCAAATTCTCGCTGGGCTTCTGGAGTGTACAGATACTTGACAAAGGCTTCGGCGACTTCGCGAGTGCCGTGTTTGTCCACGTTTTTATCGACGATCGCAACGGGATTGTCGATCGACACATTCACATCGGGAATAATATAACTCGGTTTTTCGCCTTTCTCAGCTACTAAAATAACTTCGTTTTCGTAATTTATTAAGGCGTCGCCTTGGCCTTGTTTAAAAAAAGCATCCATAGCTTCGCGGGCATCTTTAGTCAGAATCGGAACATTTTTGTAGACTTTGGTGGTAAACTCTAATGCTTTGGTGTCGTCTCCTCCGGTTTTAATTACCGAACCCCAAAGTGCTAGGAAATTCCAGCGAGCAACGCCTGAGGTTTTGGGATCGGCGGTGATCAATTTAACTCCGTCTTTGCTTAAATCTTCCCAGGTTTTAATGCCTTTGGGATTGCCTTCGCGGGTGACTATTGCTGCTACGGATTTGCTGACGATACCTTCGCTGGGAACTTCTTTTTCCCAGCCTGGTTGGATGAGTCCGGCTTTCTCGATTTTGGCGGTGTCGAGGGCGAGGGCTAGGTGTACGATGTCTGCTTCTAATCCGTCAATTACTGCTCTGGTTTGGGAACCGGAACCGCCGTAACTTTGGCTGAAGGTGACGGTTTGTCCTTTTTCTTTTTGCCACTTTTCTACAAATTTGGGAATTATCGCTTCGTGGGCTGCTTTGGTGACGGCGAAGGAAACGAGGGTTAATTCTACTTTGCCTTTGTTGGCTGCTGGGTTTGTTGGGGTTCCCTGCTGGCAGGATACAATTGCCAAACTTAAAGTTATTCCTACTACAAATAGCGACACAAATCTTTTAAGTGCAGTCAGCGATCGATTTTGGCTAATTGGTAGCTGTTGTGGTCGGTGAAATTGTTGAGTTAGGTGTTGCCACGGGCTCATTATATTTGTTCCTTTACTAAAGTACGGTTATTAGGTCGGGATACCGTAATTATGGTGGTGAAGTACGATTATAGACAAGGGCGAGCGAAATGGCAATAAGCAAAAAAAATTGGTAAAAAAAAAGGTCGATCGGGCGTCTCTTAGCCTAGTTGCCCGGTGCTGTACGCCTGGATTCGCAGTAAAATGTAAAGAATATAAACATTGTTAAGTTAAGCTGCTGAGGCTGTAAACCTGGGCGAGACCTCAAAGGTCAAAGGCTGGAGTTGCGAGTTTCGGAGAAAGGGCGATCGACTCTAGATAGTGTTTTTTAGGGGCTTTCGCGTCGTGGGGGGAATCCGATCGCAGCCTGCCAAGTAAATCTCGTTAGGAAATTGATTCGATTGTCAGACATCTCCAATACATCGAATAACTCCTCTACAATTGACAATCTAAAATCTCATAAGTTATTTAAGAAAGACAATCTAAAATTTAATAGATTATCTAAAATCGGAAATCTCAGACAATCTAAAATCTAAAATCTAAAATCTAAAATGGTATTACCTCGCCCCGTCTCAGATACCCTAATTGAACTGTTGAAACCTGTAGCCTGCGAATTGGGAGAAAGATTGGGAGCAAGCGCTGTCAACGAACGCTATGCAGAAATTGAGCCGTCTGGTTCTTCTGCTTTGAACCAGCAAATCAAAAAAGACCCCCGCTGGACTAAAGCACAAGTGAAGTATTTGCAGCGGCAGCAGGCCCGAGAACAAGAGTTAATTGCGATCGCCAGCATAGAAGAAGAAAAGGTAAAGGAAGAACGCGCCAATCGAATTAGGGCGGAAGAATTGAGAGATCAGCGGACTATTAGTCGGCTTGGCCGCGAGTTAATGCGGGAGATTCAATCAGAAGCAATTCGAGTTAAGCTGAACGAAATTCAAATTATTTGGGACAGGGACAACTGGTTTTCCAATTTGAGCAGGCAGGAAACTGAACAGATTTTGCAGCAGCAGCAGCACCGATTGCTGTTGTTAGTTGCTCCGGCCAAAATTAGCCAAGATTGCCCGGATTCGTTTCGCCACAATCTGAATATCGAGCTGCCGGCTAAGTTGAGAACTTTTTTGAACCAGCACTACCCCCAGCACGGAGAATCCTCTCCAGTTCAGTTTTACGGAGATTATTTCAAAAACCCTATTTCTGATATTGATGTGGAGCGGTTGCAGACTGTTTTGTCTCCCGTGCCAACCGCTATATTGTACAGCGACATCAGCGATTATGAAGTTAATTTTCATGTCGGTTTTTGGGGAATCATCAATCAGAATGTTTCCCTAGTGGCGATGCAGCCTTGGAATTGGGAAGAAGTTTATCACCAGTTGGAAGCCGAGGGGAAAGATGAAAAGGTGAGACTGCGGATTATTCGGCAAATAATTGTGACAATTCATAAGTTGCTGGCGGCTTTTTTAGCGGATTTGTATTATTTAAAAATAGATTTTACTCACGAACCTCAGCTATTTAATTTAGAGGCGGAATTTGCTCAGGAATGGTTTTCTCAAGATTGGGCCCTACCGTATATGGAAACTCTTAAAGAAATTCAGGAGCAGCAGCGAATAACCTATAAGGGAGAGATGCGGCGGTTAGCACTGCGAGAGGCGAAAGCTAGGGCGGAACGCAAGCGTTTGGAGGAGGAGGCACTAAAAAGCAGACAGGAAGCTGAGGCGAAATCAAAGCGGGCGAAGGAGTTCGCTCACAAATTAAAAAATCTGAAATGGCGGTGCGCTTACACGCTGCCGGGACATTCATCGTTTGTGAATTCTCTGGCGATTAGTCCTGATGGCGAAATTCTGGCTAGTGGCAGTTGGGATAAAACTATTAAGATTTGGAATTTAGAAACAAGGGAATTAGTTGGCACTTTGACGGGACATTCCGATCGCGTAAATTCGGTTGCTATTAGCTATGACGGAAAAATGTTGGTCAGCGGCAGTTCGGACGAAACAATTAAGTTTTGGAATTTGTACAATGGCGATCTATTGTGTACTTTTCCAGGACATTCTATGGAGGTGAATTCGGTGGCGATCAATCCGAAGGGGCAGATAATTGCTAGCTGCGGCGGGGCTGATAATACGATTAAGCTGTGGAATTTGCGAACTGGTGAGTTGCTGCGGACTTTGAGGGGTCATTCAGACAATGTGAATGCGGTGGTTTTTAGCCCGGATGGTAAGATATTGGCGAGCGGGAGTTCGGATGCGACGAGCAAGGTTTGGGATGTGGAAAGCGGTAAGTTGCTGCGGACTCTTTCGGGTTTGAATGTTGGGGTGAATTCTGTGGCGATCGCGCCGGACGGTCAAATTCTGGCTAGCGTCAGCAATGATTATACGATTAAGCTGCGGAATTTGCACACGGGCAGTTTGTTGCGGATCTTAAATTCTAATTCTGCGAAGCGAAAGGGTGTAGCGAATTTAGGGATGAATGAGGCTGTGCATATTTTGCGGAATTATGTAAGTCGGGGCGATTCGGTTGCTATCAGTAGGGACGGTTTGACTTTGGCTAGCGGCTGCGATGATAATAAGATTAATATTTGGAGTTTGCAGACGGGGGAGCTGTTGAGCACTCTTGAGGGACATTCGGGTACGGTATACTCGGTGGCGATCGCACCTTCGGGCAATTTGCTAGCCAGCGGCAGCGCGGATGAGACAATTAAGATTTGGTGTTGCGATTAGGCAGTTGGCAGTTGGCAGTTGGCTGTTGGCTGTTGGCTGTTTTCAGATCCTATCCGCTAATTAACCACAATACTTGTACGGGCGGGTTCACCAACAATCTATAATTCCCATTAACAATCTAGATAAACCCGCCCCCACCACGCGACTTACCCACAGGGGCTAGAAACCGGGTTTCTACGAAAAATTTGGGTTGAGTGACGAGAAATATCGGAAGAAACCCGGTTTCTGATCTCGGGGTGCGCCCAGGAGACGATAATTCCGGTTCTGCCCTTACCGGAAGAGGTTTTGGGCGAATTTGCAAAAAAGTTTGCTGAGGGGGTTGCGCTAATGGCGATAAGTTTGCTATATTAATTTTCACTGCTGGTGTAACTCAGTTGGTAGAGTAGCTGATTTGTAATCAGCCTGTCGCAAGTTCGAGTCTTGTCACCAGCTTATTTCATGAAATTAAGGCTAGATGTAACTTCTAGCCTTAATTTTTTTTGCCCCGCAAGCGTCTCAAAGTCCTTGTCACCCGCCTCAGCAATTTTGATTGTTAACGTAATCTTTTTTCCAAAAATAGAAATATCTATGGTTATATTGAAGGTTATATTGAATCGGGCGATCGCAAACTTGAGCGTCTGATTATCAAGTTTGATTAAATGTTGGCCACTCAACTTAGCAAGTTATTCTACACTAACTTTGTCAGCACTGTACCGGAGCAGCGAAATGTCCCCTTGGGTAAAAGATCCACATTCAGGAGGAGTTAAAATCCCACCGGCAGTTCAAGAACGGGTGAAACAGCGTATTCTTAATTATGCTGCTGCTAACTACGCTGGTAAATACACTCGCCTAGGCATCCGTTTTCGCAGTCAATTTTGTTACGTTGATGCCTACACAGAACCTGATGTCCCCTTAGATTTTCCGTTCAAAGAGCTTCGCGTATCTCGTGAAGAATATTTAGAACAAAGACGAAATAACCCCCTTCACCTGTGTCGGCTGCGTTACTTTAGTGATGAAGAAGCTTGGACTCTGGGATTTTACGCCTATAGCAGTGAAAAATACGAGCCTTGTATGTTCCCAAATGGCAGTTTCTACGGTACGCCGGAAGAAGCCTTTGCCATCTCTTCGATGTACTTGGAATAACCCAAAATGAGCGAATATCAATATTACGAGTTTCAAAGCGTCGATCGACGTTTGACTCAATCCGAACAAGAAGCAATCAGCAAACTGTCTAGTCGCGCGCAAATCAGCTCTAGCAGAGCTATCTTTGTCTATAGCTATGGAGACTTACCGGGCAACGAAAAACAATTATTAATCAAATATTTCGATGCTATGTTTTACATAGCTAATTGGGGATCGCTACAACTAATGTTTCGTTTCCCTAAAGGTTTGATTGATATCGAACTGATGCGGAAATATTGCATTGAAGACATAGTTGAGGTTTCGGAAATTAATGATTTTGTCATTTTAGAAATTTCTATTAATGAGGAAGAAGGTTTTGATGGGTGGATAGAGGGAGAAGGAAATTTATCCTCTTTGATAGGTTTGCGTCAGGAAATTTTGCAGGGAGATTATCGTTTACTTTATTTAGCTTGGCTGAAAGGGATTACCTATCTTGATGAATTAGACGACGAAGATGAAGATGATGATGAAGAAAATGAAGATGATGAAAATGATGAAGAAGGGCTAGAACCACCTGTTCCTCCTAATTTCGGTAAGTTATCTTCATCGTTACAGGCTTTTATCGATATTTTTGAAGTGGATGAGCATCTACTCAAAGCTGCAATCAGTGCGAGTGTTGCTAAACCTTCAATTCCTGAAAGTAGCATCAAAGAAGCTATCAAAAAACTTGAACGTTCTGAAGTCGATACTTTTTTAATGCGGTTACTCAAAGGAGAATCTAATCTCTCTATTGAATTGAGTAAGAAATTATCAGGAATGATAGAAGTTAGACAAGAGAAAAATCCCGGTAAACGAACAATTCGTCAGCTTTTAGCAAGCGCAGAAAAGGAAGAAAAGAAGGAAGAAGAAAGAAGAGGACAGGAAGCTAAAGCTGCACGAATCAGAGATTTAGAAGCTTTGGCTAAGCGAGAAACGGCTGCTTGGGAAGATATAGACGCTCTTATTCAAAAAGGAACTTCTAGCTCTTACGATGAAGTAGTGCTGTTACTTTTAAAACTCCAAGATTTAGCGGATTATCAAAACCAAACAGTTAAATTTTTCACACGGGTTCAACAACTGCATAATAAATATAGCAGTCGCTCTGGATTGAAAAGACGTTTGCTTAAGGCTAATTTATTATAATCCAAATCAAGGTACGTTGTTGGGCTTTAGCCCTCTTTATTTATATCTTGAAAGAGGGCTAAAGCCCAACAACGTACCTATTTTTTCAATACGCAGTACAGGCTTTTTTCAACCAGGTGATTGTAGCAGTATCGAGTACGGGTGAGAGTTTCTCAACTACTGAAGCGTGATAGTTGTTCAACCATTGTAGTTGAGTTGTTGATAGCCGATCGACATTTATCAATTTTTGCTCAAACGGAATATACGTCAGCGGTTCAAATCCGTACCAAGCCGTACCGTTTTTAGACGGCATTTCCCTGACAACGTAGAGATTTTCAAGGCGAATTCCGCCCCAGCCTGGTTCGTAATATCCCGGTTCGATACTCGTTACCATTCCCGGTTCGAGGGGATATTGGACAAATTTGCTGATACCGTTGGGGCCTTCGTGACCGGCTAAAAATGCGCCGACTCCGTGGCCCGTGCCGTGTCCGTAATCTAGCTGTTGTTGCCATAATACCGCACGGGCGATCGCATCTAACTGCGATCCGGTTGTACCTTTCGGGAATTGCTGCATGGCACAGTTGATGTGTGCTATCAAAACTGTGGTGTAGTGTTCGATTTGCTGCGTTGTCGGTTCCCCGACTATCATGGTTCTGGTGTCGTCGGTTGTCCCGGCTAGATACTGTGCGCCTGAGTCTAGCAGCAGCAATTCTCCGGGTTTTAGCGTGATTTCGGGGCTGGGAGTGCCGTAATGTACGATCGAGCTATTTGCTCCCGCACCTGCGATCGTTCTAAATGTTAAAATGTGAAAATCAGCTTCTTGCTGATAAAAACTTTCGATACTTTCTTTAACATCAAACTCCGTCAATACATTACCATTTTCTAGCTGTTCTGTCAACCACTTTAAAGTTAGAGTTTTAGCTCGACTTGCCTTAAAATTAGCAGATTGCATCTGCTCGATTTCCACAGGATTTTTCCGAGCTTTCATCCCTTCTACGGGATTTGGCTCGAAAACTATTTCTATCTTATTTTCACTAGCTTTTTGCTGGTTTAACAATAACTGGTAAGTGCCTGCTGTACTGTGTTTCGCATCTAACAGCACCCGAACTTGTTTCGGCAAATTCAAACAAAGTTCTAAGGTTGACGGATAGTCGGAGTAGGGCAGCAAAGTTACAGCCGCCGCCAATTCTTGCTCGATTTCCGGTGAAACTCGTTCGAGATTTGTCAACAAAAATGCTGCACCTGCGGTGACAATCGCGTAGGATATGAAAATGGGAATGTGGGGAATATCCGAGCCTCGCAGATTGAACAGCCACGCTATTTGATTCAGGTTGCTCATCGGGAGTACATCGATATTAGCCTTCTGCATCGCTTCCCTGACTCGGACTAATTTTTCGGCGCAGGTTTCTCCGGTCAGGGATGCTGGTAAGCTAAATATAGGAGATTCGTCAATCGCGGGTAAAGTTTCTGCTGTTTGACGAACTTTGTCTGCTAAATTTTCCGGGATTGAGACGAGTTCAATTCTCGCAGTCGCAAATTTTTTGAGCCAATTTTGATATTGCTCAGTCGCTACGGTAAACGGATCAAAACCGAATCTAATTTTAGTTGATTTGGGGGCAGATTCAGTTGCCAGTTTTTCTAAAGTTTCAATTAAGCTTAAATTTCCTTCTAAGCCAAGTTTTGATATTTGAATCAATCCGGCATCGACTTGCAACTCTGCTTGTTCGTAATAACGGGAATCTACAAATAACCAAGCGGAATTTTTGCCAACTAACAAATCGCCAGCCGAACCCGTAAAACCTGAAATCCAAGCTCGTCGCTGCTTTGCTGCTGGGACTGATAAATTTAAGTGTTCGTCAACTGCTGGGATGAAATAGCAATCTAAGTCATAGTTTGCCATCAAAGCACGCAAAGTAGCAATTTTTTCAACGGAGGCATTCTTCAGAATTCGTTCAGATTTAAAGTTAGTTGCAACCATTTGTTTAATATCCTATATTACTGATTTAAAATTGTCTTCAAACCTTTCACGAGCCTGCTAATTCCTGCCCTGGCTGTTGCATTTTCTAGGGCACCGTAAGCAACGCGCAAATAGCAGCCGCTATCCATACCGAAGGTTGTGCCGGGAAGCACTGCTACATGATGTTCGCGAATTAATCGCTCTACTAATTCCATTGTATCGAGTTCGGTGTCAACTTTCAAGAAAAAGTAGAAAGCCCCGGCGGCTGGGGAAATTGTACACAGATTTTGGATGGTATTGAGTTCGTCTAATACGAGTTGGCGCACAAATGCGATCGCCCTTACATAATTATCGCAGTAACCTCTACCAACTTGCAAGGCTCCCAGGGCTGCATACTGGGAAATTACCGGCGGACAAATTAAGATGGTATCTTGAATTTTCCTCACCGAAACCAGCAAATGTTCTGGGATTACCATATACCCGATGCGCCAACTCGCAAAACCGTAGGCTTTGGAAAGGCTAAACAGGGAAATTGTATGTTCGCTGCTGTTGGAAAAACTTGCGGGCGAACAGTGTTTCACGCCGTCATAGGTAAAATATTCGTAGGCTTCATCACTGATGTGATAAATATTGTGTTGGCGGCAAATCTCGTTCACTTCCCGGAGAGATTCGGCAGAATAAACCACGCCTGTTGGGTTGTTGGGTGAAATGGTGACAATTGCTCGCGTTTTGTCGGTGATTGCTTTTTTAATCGCAGCAATATTGAGTTGATAATTGGCGTCGGTTTCTACTATCACGGGGTGGCAATTTGCCATGACAGCAGCCATTTCGTGGTTGAAATAATAAGGTGATTGAATGATAACTTCGTCTCCCGCCGAGGTGATGGCGAGAATGGCGTTCGTAAATCCCATATTGCTACCGGCGGTAACAATAATACAGTTTTTGTTGTTGATTTCTATGCCGTTATCTGTTTTGAGTTTGGCCGCGATGGCATCTTGTAATTGTGGGATTCCTTCGACGGCTTTGTATTTGTGATTGTCGGGATTTGCGAAGAATTCTGGGATTTTTTCAAATGATTCTTGGGGCGGATTGTAGTAAACTATGCCTTGTCCCAATGATATCGTTCCCGGATTTTGTCGGATAAGTTCGCCTACTACTGGGATGATTGGCGATTGTACTGATTGCATTCGAGTTGGGTAATTTTTCATTTAATTTAAGTCTGTTTTTAGGATTAATTTTGTTTGTATACGGCGGTTGAAACCGCGTCTACACAAGGGAAGTCCGCCTCCGCGGACTGAAGAAAACAACTGAAGAAAAAAAACATAATTTTAACGGGCAAATCTTCAACCCGCGGAGGCGGGTTTTGCTTGTGTAGACGCGGTTTCCAACCGCCCGGTCTTTTAAACTCTTTCTATTTCTATTCTAGAACCTTGGGGCGACTTAAATACTTTAACTTGTGCGGGCAATCTTTCGCCCAATCCTCTAACATGGGTAATCACTCCAATTAGCCTTTCTCGCTGCCGCAATGATTCTAGAATTTGAGTGACGCTTTCGAGGGTTTCTGCATCTAAAGTGCCGAATCCTTCATCCAGAAACAAGCTACCCAGTTGAGTTCCTTGAGATAGTTTTTCAGACAAAGCTAAAGCCATTGATAGCGAAGTGGCGAAGGTTTCGCCACCGGAAAGGGTTCGCACTCGTCTAGCTTCGCCGCCATTCCAATTATCTGCTACCCAGTATTCGCCGTCTTGGTTTTTTAACTTGTAGCGATTTTCGGTTAATTCTTGCAAAATCAAGGTGGCGCTGCCGACTAATTCTGCTTCTAAATGTTCTAAGATGTAGGATTGAAATTCGTTGGATTTCAGATTCTGCGCTAAGGTGTGATAGGTTTGCTCTTGTTCTGTGAAATTTGTAATTTGCTGGGACAGTCTTTCGGCTTGTTCGAGGGTTTGGGCTGCTACTTGAATCCACGCTAAAAGTTCGGCGCGGTTGTTGTTGGCTTGTTTGAATTTTTCTTGGGCGGCGTGTTTTGCCGATCGCACTTGTGCTAATATATCTTCATCGGTAGTCCTGCCTGCGATCGCCTCGCTTAAATCCTTCGCCCGCGTCTCCAACTGAATTTTTGACTCGCGTACACACCGAATCGCATTTTCCCACTGCGATTGTTCGCTAACGGGCGCCACCGCTGCTAGAAACGTCTCTTCTGTGAAATCAGCCGCTGTTAATTTTGCTAACCAATCCTGGTTTAACTGCTGTTTGCTAGCTTGGGCTTGTGCGAAAACCTCCCCCGCTTGTTGCTCTCTCTCGGCTGCTTGAATAGCAGTATTTTGAGCGGTTTGATACGATTTTTCGGCAGTTGTCAGCAGATTTGCCAACTCTTGCTTGTCTTCTGCTAAGGCTTTTGCTAAATTAGCATAGGGTTGATATTCCGTAATTTGATAAAGCGCATTCACACAACTTTGCAACTGCTGCTTCCGACGGTCTGATTCGGCGATCGCATCTTGATATTCTTGCTGTTTAGCTGCTTGAGTCGTCGCTGCAAAATTAAATCTTTGTTCGTAATTATTATATTCAAAGGATGCGAGTTGGAATTGCTGCTCGGTTTCGCGGTATTGGCGATCGCTATCTGCAAGTATAACCAACTCCTGCTGCAACTGCAAGACTTCCCACTGCGGATTTTCCAGAACTTGAGTGATTTGCTGCTGCAACTGAGCAACTCTCTTCTCTGTCAATTCCAATGCTAGAGCAATTTCTGACTGTTTTTGCTCGCAGGCAAAAACTGCGCTTTTCCCCTCAGCCACCGCCATTTGAGCAGTTGGCAAAACCTGATTTGCAGCCGCCACTTTCCGGCGCAAACCAGCAACATCGACAATCTTAGAAATCGGCAAAGCAGGGAGCAAATCGCTCTCAGGATGCACCCCCCCGCACACCGGGCAAGTATCGCCAGCATTCAGCGACATCCTGACAGCAGCAACACTCTCTAAACGCGCCGCTTCCGCATTAGCAGTTTCCACCGCTTCTAACTCGGCACTGCACTCTTTTAGCCTGATTTCTGCTGCTGCTAAATTAGTCGCAACCTGCACGTAATTCTGTTCGGCGCTGGCTTTTTCGGCGACAGATTTATTCAACTGTTCGCGCTGAGTTTTTACCTGTTTGGCAATTAGTTGAAGTTCCATCAATAAAGGTGCAACTTCCTGCAATTTTTCAAAACGCTTTCCTCCGGGCGAATACTTTTCGAGCATTGCCGCTACTTGAGTAACCCGAAAACCAGCCGCCTGAATTTTAGTATTAGCAGCTTGCAGTTCTTTATCTGCTACTTGAAGAAACCGCAGTTTTTCCTGTTGATTTTTCTGGGCGAGGGCAACTTCTTTGTCTAATTGAGTGCGCTGTTCTTCATATACTTTTGCAGCAGCCAGAGCATCTTCGCGAGCCTTAATTTGTGGTGCTAATACCTCAGATTTGGCTTTGGCTGCTTCAAATTGCTGCTGCTCTGTTGCTAGCTCCGAGCGAGCTTTAGTTAACCGCTCCCGCGCTGATAAAGCAGCACTTTCGGCAGTTTCATACTGACTGCGAGCCGATCGCAATAAAGCCCAATCTCCCTGTAAATGGTTCGCAGCTTGCGCTCTTTCTAAACGCTGTGCTAAAATTGTAATCTCGGCGGAACTAGCATTTAATTGCGCTAATTCTTGTTGCAACTCTTGCCAGCGAGTGATTTGGGAAAATAGCTGTTCTTCTTCATCCACAGCCTTCTGAGCTTCCATAACAGCGCGCTCGAACTGAGGTAATTGCTGCTCTAAAATCCAAAGTTGCGATCGTTTTAGCTCCACCTCATTCGCCGCCGGAGCGCTCAACTCAGCCAACTGTCTTTCCACCATTTCCCGTTCTTGTTTCAGCAACTTCGCGAGTTCGTTTGCTTCCTTCCGCATCTGCTCAAAAATCTCAAATCCCGCTAGCTGCCGCAAAATTTCCCGGCGTTTAGAAGTATCTCCTTTAATAAACTCATCAAACTTGCCTTGAGGCAGAATAATGGCTCTTGTAAAAGTATCAAAATCCATCCCCAAAATCTGTTCAATCGTATTTTGAACAGCAACAATACTCGTCCCCAAAGTTTCCCAATTGCCATCTTGCCAACATTCCAAAATCACCTTATTCTCGGGAGATTTCGGACGAAAACGCCATCTCCGCGTCACCCGATACTGTGCCAAACCCACAGCAAAACGCAACTGCACCTTTAAATTTTCGCTTCCTTGACTTACCAAATCAGCTACTTGTTTGCCACTGCGATTTGTCGTACCAAAAAGCGCGTAAGTCATGGCATCTAGCAGTGAAGATTTGCCCGCACCAGTAGCACCAGTAATTGCAAACAAATCGAGTTGAGAAAAATCTAAGCGCTGTTCCCGGCGGAAGCTGGTAAATCCTTCGAGCAAAAGTTCTAGTGGACGCATACTGATTTTAGATTTGAGATTTTGGATTTTAGATTTCGGGATTTTTACAATTACGTTGTTCGGAGTTTTAGGGTACTTATCAAGGAGAGCATCTCACTTTTGCAAAAAAACAATTTCTTTACAGTGCTGTCCCCGCTCGAGAGTGTTGGATAGATTGCGAGCGGGGACAGCACTATAAAATCAAAACTGAGATGCTCCCCTTATCAAGTTTGTTCGCGAGCTCGCGAGCAATGGCAAAGAATTACCAATTACCCATCACCAATTACCAATTACCTATTTAATTATTAACTGGTTCTTTAAACTTCTTGTACAAATTCTGAAATTCCTCCAATACAGCGGGTTGTGGTGTCGTTCCCAAGCGGTTTTGATAATAGTTGCAGAACTCTGCTGCTGGATCGAAGTTGTTGGGATCGATATTAGTGCTCTCTGTTGGTTCTACGGGTGCATCCCGATAGCGCGGTTCAATTAACAGCGCTTGAGAACAAATTTGCCGCACGCGATCGGCTAATCCGATTTGCGGGCTATCCAATTCGACAATTACCTTCAAAAAACCAGGATGATATTGATGAGCTTCTAAAATTTGATCGAGATTGTCATTATCACATTGAAGCACTTTTAACGGTTTGTGGCAAGCCACCGGTCTAAATTCTACTTTGGCTTGACTTCCCGGCTCAACTTCGATCAAGCAAAATCCTTTTTCCTGTTCGGCTTCTCCAAAATCTAACTGAATCAAAGAACCGGAATAATAAGCAGGAGAACTCTTAGCAATCCGCTGGTGAATGTGGATGTGTCCGAGGGCGACATATTGAGCTTCTGGCGGCAGAGTTTGCGATGATAGCAGGTATTGTTCTCGCGTGTAATAAGCGACTTCGGATTTAGCCAAGCGAGCACCGTCAATGCTCATGTGTCCCATCAGCATATTCACAGTATTGTCTCGAAAATCTGTGGTTAAATTTTGCAGTAAATCTGCTACAATCTCGCGGTAATCTTGACGGCGGTTGGCGTCGCCAGAGTGCCACAGAGAATTGGCATCTAAGAGTCTTTGTTCGGAAGCAAAAGGCATCGCTCCTACGCATAGTTTACCATTTTTGGTATTCAGAGTAATGCTGCCACCGTCTGCCGATCGCCTGGGTTTACCTAAAGCGCGAACGCCGGCAAGGGATAGCAGTTGCGCGATGCTGTCGATGCGGGATGCTGAATCGTGATTGCCGGCGATCGCAATTGCGGGAATTTCGGCTGCTTGGAGTTCGCAGAAAAATTGATAGGCAATGCGCTCAGCATAGGCTGGAGGGTTGGGAACGTCAAAAATGTCACCGGCGACCAACACGGCATCAACATCGAGCTCCTTGGCTTGTTTCAAAATCTGCTCCAGGGCGATCGCAATTTCAGAAGTGCGATCGATCCCTCGAAAACGTCGTCCCAAATGCCAGTCAGCAGTATGAATTATTCGCATATTACAAGGAGTCTTTTATTTATTTTAATACTTATGGGTTTCTAACAATCGTTTAGGTGTCGCTTTCTTTTTCTTGTTCTAGAATACCTCGATCGATCTCTTCAATGTGTGCCTCAGCATAAGCAAAAGCATTTACCAAATCGGCAGCACTCAGATCCGGATGACCTTCTAAAATATGAGCATCGCTAGCACCTTGACGGCGATAACTTATTAACAGCCAAACAGGAATCCGCGTTTGTCTGATACAAGCTTCGCCGCCCATTACGCCGGGAGTCTTTTGAATTTCCGACCAAAAGTTACTTAAACTTTGGGCTAAAAATTGTATAGCTTGAGTTTTTTCCTCTGGACTTAGCGCCAGGAGTTGCGGTTGTAATTCTTTTAGTGTCATGTTCGTTATTCGTACTAAGTGGTAAAAAATATATGTTTGGTGATCGTCAAACTATTCTAGCACTTGCCACCCAGATTTATTGAGCCTATTTAAGTGCCAATTGTATAGTACGCATTGCCAGCCAAGAATAGATAATAATGTAACTCATAACTTCATTCAACAAATATAAAAACGTGCCACTTTTCAATCATCCTCATTTTCTTGAATTGCTGTTTCAATCTCGTCAGGATATGCCTCAGCATATGCCCAAGCATTTGCCAAGTCAGTGGCACGCAGAGTCGGATAATCTTCTAACAGTTCAGATTCAGAAATACCTAAACGGCGAGCATTCACCAACACCCAAACAGGAATGCGCGTTTGTCTGATGCAAGCATCGCCACCGCACACGCCGGGAGTCTTTTGAATTCCAGACCAAAAGTTGGTTAAACTTTGGGCTAAAAATAGTATAGCTTGAGTCTTTTCTTCAGGAGTTAACGCCAAAAGTTGCGGTTGCAATTCTTTCAGTGTCATGTTCGCAGTTATTGAGTTCATAAATATTAACTTGTTTTGCCCTACAGGTCTTCTAGGACTGGCTAAATCTAACAGAGGTAGGGACACGGCAGTGCCGTGTCCCTACGGCTTGTGTTGCAATACACCTAATTCTAGCGCTAAATCAAAACTTCTATTCCACAGGCTTCACATCGTGAAACCGAGTATAATCAACCACCCGCCCGCCATCCGGAGTTCTCGAAATAATATCTACAAACCGCATATTCCACACAATTTCTGACGCTACAAAAGAATGTCGCGCGTGTATAGTTTGCGAAACTGTCTCGTCAATTCCCGTTAGCGTAATTACAATTTCGGCGTGCTGCTCGATCAAATCTTTGGCGGTAAGTTGGTACAAAGGACTGTTCTCATCAATTGTGTGCATTACCGTCCAAGTTAAGGCAAAAATAGGAGATTGACTCCGCATTAATTGCAAATCGTAAAAACGCCGCATATATTCTCCTTCCGATGTTACTTCGTCGCGGATTAAAGTAGCTCGCTGCTGTGCTTCTAAAATTTGGTTGAAGCGCTGATTTCCTGCGCGGTACATCAGAGTCGGAACGCCGTTGAAAGGAGCGATTATAGCTACGCGGCTGAAGATAACTCTAGCGGTTGCTCGAGAAAATCTTGAAAAAGCCAGTCCCGTCACCATTGCGACTCCCCACAAACCAAAAAACGCTTCGATCGCAACTATAGTATTAGCGTACTCGGTGCGCGGATACATGGCACCGTAGCCGATTGTCGCCATTGTTTGCACGCTGAAATAAAAAGCATCTTTGAATGAACCAGGCCGTGCATTAGCAATGCAATCTCCTCCCGCTAAGTAAGCTAAGGCAAATAAAGAATTTGTGAGTACATACGACAGACAAATCAGCATGAAAAATTGTGGCCAAGAAAGAGTTAGCAGCCTGTGATATAGATCGGCAAAATGCAGGCGAGGTACTCCCAATTTGACAACACCCAAGGTGAATTGTCCTTTGCGATTGACTAAACGAGCCTGTGGCGGGCGGTTGCGGTGAATTTTCATTGCGATTTGTAACTGTGGCTGTGTCAAATTGTAACTATTGCTTGGAGCGGGAAAACTTATCCTTTAGACTGATGTCTAATTCCAAAAATTACGATAAAAGCGGAGTTTTAGAAATGCTTGAGCTTAACTGGCATGACAATCTGGTGATCGTTTCTTTTGTCGCTGCTATTGCGGGTCTAGTCGTGCTGAGCGATAATGCCTCCTCTGACGGGGCTGACGATTCCCTAGGGGATAGCTTCGCCGCGCGTACTTTGAGCGAAGAAATCCTGATCAAGATGAGCTTTACTTACTGGATAGTTTACTGCATATCTGTTTTCGGGCTGAAACTTCACTTGCCAGAGGATAGCTGGTTGTTGCTGAGTTTGAAGCTGACTACTGTTCTTTCTTATTTGTTGACTGCTTCTAGCATCCTCAGCCTGCCGCTGCAACGCATGGCTGTCAGACAAGTTGAAGAGTGAAAAGAACAGGTTTGTAGTCAGGACTTCAGTCCTTCCGGTTGGAGTGAAGAAGGACTAAAGTCCTCACTACAAACTTAATTAATAGTTTTGAATTTTCTATTGTGAGACTGCTTGGTGAGTCGGCGCAGCCCGATTAGGAATAAAAGCTCGATCGAGCTTTTGACTTGTGCCGGAGTCCGGCAGGGGTTTAAACCCCTGCCTCAAAGCTAAAGTCGGTTAAAACCGACTCTCATATCAAATGCGGTGAGTTCGTCCCCATCGCGATCGCACAATCACGATTTAAAGCCCTTAGAGCTTTTCTTTTTGTCCTGCGGCTTGGACTTTGACTTGTGAACTTCGCCTAAAGCTTCCTGAAATAAGTTGTGCAGGTGCAGGGGAACGCTGGCAATTTCCGGGAGTTCGGGTTCTAAGGGTTTTTTATACTCTTGCAGTAGGGAATCTAAATCGGTCTCGATCTGAAAGTCTGTGCGCTGCAATACTGTTTGCAAGATTTGTGATAATTTCGCTGGATTAACTTTAGCTAACCGCCACCAAATCCAGGCATTAATTGCCGGATCTTCTAGATAGCTGCGAACCATTTTCTCGTAACCGGGAATGGTGGAAAAGTCCTCGGCTGCGAGCATTTCGGTAAACTGGCTGTAGTTAGACAAAAAGGTTTGTCCCCAGCGGGAATGAGAAAGCGCTGTCACCTTTTCGGCTTTTTTGAAGCGATCGGGCAATTCGACTTTCGGCGTTACCATTTTTGAACTCGCATTGCTGTCGATCGCCACCTCAACTGCTTTAGTATCGGCGCCTGCTGCTGCGATCGCGACTGCTTTGATTTCTTCGGGATCGATTCCGGCATCTTCAACGATATCCGCGAGAGATTTACTTCCATCGATGCCGATATCAGCTAAGCGTTTTTTAGTCATTACCTCCTGAAATTGGGCCAACTGTTTGTTGAGGTGATATCCCGATAGCGTCACTTCGTCGCCGCCAAAAAATTCGGTAAAATCGTCGTGATACTGTTCTACCGACTTCCAAGCTTGCTCTAACAGTTCTGGGGCGTCGCTGTACAGGTTATTTTTGTAATTTTGCTTGAAACTGCCGATCGCCACCGCCAACTTCGGCTTGCCCAATTTCCCCATGGGAATCGGAGGCCCTGAGAGTATCCACGCCTCATCGGTGAGAGGCGCAATCCGAGCCCGCAAGATTTCTCCTAACTTAAAGCGAGACATTTCTGGGAGGAAATTAGCGCTGTTGGGCTTGACATTGTAGTGCTTCGCCGTCAGCCAGTTTGTCACCTCGAAGCTGTCAGGGGAAATTTGAGTAATTTCAAACAAGCCGGTGAAGCTTTTTTGACCCCAACTTTTTAGCAAACTGATCTCGCCCTCGGTTAAATCGGGCTGACTTTCGACAAAAAGGTCGATCGGCGTTTTGTTTCCGACTTTACCTTCGACTGTAAAACTGTCAATTACCTGATTTTGTTGAGCAATATCGTAGCGCTCGCCCGTCGAGCGAATTGCGGCAAAAGCTTCTAAAGCTACCGCCAACTCTCCCTCAGCATCCAGCACAAAGTCAATTAAATTTTGCTTGAGTGTCCAAGCTCTTTCCAACATTGCATCCACAAGTTATACCGATTTTGAATGAAAGGATTTAGATTCTTAACAATTATCGGACTTGAAGCAACCGACGCTTTACGCTCCGGCTGGGATAGAATGGCGCAGATTGCGAAGAATGACCGAAATATGCGATCGATGCCTGAGTCCTGAATTAGTTTAATTTTAAGCCTAATATTCAAAAAATAATGTCCATCTCAAACTCCGTTGTTAATAAGTTTTTTTGCACCCCCAGCCGGAGGGTGCATCTCACTTTTGTTTGAAGAGGGCGAAGCATGACCGCATATAAGTTATTAGTTATATCTCATATTCACTGCGGTCATGCTTCGCCCCTACAGATATATTTTCTTGCACAAGCCGCTGCACCCCCAGCCGGACAACCAACCGCGCACAAATCTTGCTTTCTGAAAAAAGCGATTTCAACGCAGCCGAAAAATACCCCTCCCGATGTAGAGAGGGTCTAAAAATCCCCAATAACTTTGCTAAACTCGCCTTGAAAATAGTGTCATATCATCTCCGCTCGATTACTATAAAAAAACAGTTCGTAGTGCGGACTTCAGTCCGCAATCCGGCTGCGGACTTAAGTCCGCACGTGCGTTCCTTACCCAAACACTTCGCTGCATTCAGCAGCGCTGGTACAAAACTCCCGCACGATCGAGTTTATGTGCATCCTAGACTGAAAAATACCAGCAAAATGCTTTGACCAAGTCAATCCCAAATCGAAAATCGAAAATCCTCTCTTCCCCCGAATTTATCCGTGGGGTCGCCTCTAAAATCTAAAATCTAAAATCTAAAATCGATTGACTCAATGTTTGTCCAAGAGCTTTTAAAACCCGCTTCATATCAACGTCTCCTCGTATTTTGTCGCAAAAATTGTCGTGTTTGTTTTCCCGATCGGGCGATCGCGCGTCAAGAACCTTGGTTGAAGCGCCATCTTTGTCGCAGCTACCAAAGAGCGATCGAGCGAACAGGGATATTTATCGTGATGTGCAACATACTAAGCTCCTGCTTGTTACCATTACTTCTACCAAAAGATAGATTAGTTAAACAAGCGGAACTCATCTTTTATGAGGTTGTCTGAGGGGCGATCCCCATTCCTACAAAAAACCCATCTAGCGGTTTTCCTATCAATTTCAAACCCTTACTCTTCTCTTCTGGGTCTTTCTATAGCAATCCTAATTGATTTGCTAGTCCTAGAAATCCTGAAATCCTTGTTCAACAAGGAGTCTCGCAAGACAAAAAGGTTTTTATCTTGTGCCAATCCGATCTGATTGCTATAGGTGGAACAGGCGTCTCGCCTGTCCTTCTTAGGTTCATCAAAAAAAGCCCCTTGACCAAACATCAAAACTTGCATAAATACCCGATCGAACTACAAGAAAACCTGCTCTATGTTGAGGTTTCGGTTCTGCATAGCTCCTTCAAACAGCTCAGTAGAAAGAGCCTGTTCTACCGACCAAACCCCCGGTTTTGTCAGTTTGCCCTCTAACATCAATTGAGCAATGCTGCCAGTACCGATGCCCGTTGCTGTGGCAGCATTCGGGTGTACCGCTGTCGATCGCACTTTTGCGGGTTGACCGTTTTTGATGCCGCTCACTTGCGATCGCACAGCCACGCCCACACCGCTAAAATTATTGGTAACAGCAGTCATCCCGTAGCTGACATAAGACAAAAACTCAATGACTGAATTATTTTTCAGCCAGCTATCCGGCCAGTATTTAGCAACAAACCAGGTAAGGTGATTGTAAAGGTCGGGAGAAGTGCCAAATTTAGTAATAACTGTTTTGACTGGGAAAGTTTCGGGCAAAGTAATTGCTTCCGGCATATCGAACCAGTAAACGCCTGTTTTGCCGTAGGGTGCTGGAAATTCTATCGTTTCGCGATCGGTGTAGGGTTTGATTTGCTGTAGTTTGCCATCAACCAAAACATCAAAAGGAGTTTGCAAACCCAAAAAAGTAGTACGCATGACGGTAACGCCAGCACCCCCAGAACCGCCGACAACATAACTCAAATGAATGTGTTCTGCGGTATCTAACTGCTCCACATCTCGGCGCACCATGCTGTTAGAAACCCCCGGAAAAATGCCCGTATTGATAATCGCTGTCACCCCGGCATTTTTAGCAAGTTCCCGGCAGTCTAAAGCTCTCCGAGTAAAACTGCGACTGTCGCTGACATCGGTATAATTAACACCTGCTTCGATGCAAGTTTTCAGCACGCCCGCATCTCGGTAGTGAAAAGGCCCGGCACAGTGCACGACGAGGTTAGAGGATGAAACCGCTTGGCGCAGAGCAGCACTGTCTGCTAAATCTAAAGCTAAATAGCGCGATCGATCCGACGGCAACTCTGCTGGAAGAGAGCCATTGGGATCGCGTCCGGTAATAGTAACTTCTGCGTCGGTGTGGGTAACAAGGTCTTGAGCAACGCTGTTGCCAATTCGTCCCCGACCGCCGACAATCAAAACTCGGTTTGTCATCGCTCAAAAAAGGGTAACGCTAATATAAGCTTCTCATTATTTGAGGCAGAATTTCCATCTACAAAAAGGAGGATTTATCTATTTTAGTTTTTCTGACTCATCAAAATTATTAGCTTTTTGTCAATTTCCTAATTTGAGAGTTCAGCTCTCGCAGTAATTCCAATTTCCTAAACTCATTCTCAATTGTTGAGACAATCTGAATAGCCTGAGAAAGCAGTTCCGCAGCTTGTGAGACTTGTCCGGTGCGAGACAAATTAGTAGCAATCACTTCTAAACTCGTAATTTTTAGATAAACATTCTCTAGAGAATGAGCTACTTCAACAGCTTCGGCAAACACTTCAGATGCTTTTTCCTGTTGTGCAGATTCCGCATAACTCAAGGCAACGTTTGCCAACGCCTGAGCTTTTTCATGCTTATCGTTAATTGTTCGGGCAATTGTGAATGCTTGGTCAAGCTGCCCCGCTTCAGCTACAGCGATGACATTCCTACCCAACCTGATTGATTGTAGATAATTCATATCATGTATTGTTTGAGCAAGCTGAACGGCTCGATCGTACTGCTTGGATGCAATCGCGCTTTCAACTTGCCAGCTCAACGCATAGGATGAAAGAGAGTCATCTGTTACCATTTCAGCAATTCTTATAGCTTGCTCGAATTTTCCGGCATCAGCATAATCGCAAGCACTCCAACCTAACATACAATTTCTGTAAGATTCATTTTCTATTGTTTGAATAATCTTTAACACCCGCTCTCGTTCTTCCGCCTTAGCAACAAAGTCAAAAATACATTCTAAAAAAATATCACATACTGAACTATCATTAATTTCATATATAGTCTGAATAACTTGAAAAGCTCGATCAAATTGTCCGATCTCAGCGCAACGATATGCAATTACTGATAATGCCTCGGTTTTGTTGAAATTATCATCTAGGCTGCCAGCAAATTGTATAGCTTGCTCAAATTTTTCTGCTTTAATGTAGCCGTCGGTGATGGCATTGAATGCTTCATATCGATCGTCATTATCTTCCGAGTATTCGATAGTTTCTGTAAGTTGCGTGGCCAGGTCAAATTCCCCAGATTCAGCATAATTTTTTATGATTTTAATCAGAGGAAAGGTTTTCCAATTATCGATTGTTGCCACAATTTTCAGCGCTTCATCAGATTGTCCTGCTTCGGCATATGCACTAGCTATCCCAGCCAGAGCTAATTCTTTCTGTTCGTTATCTATTATTATTTCAGCAATCTGGATTGCTTGCTTAAATTTCCCCGATCGAGCATATTTTTGGGCAAGCCGATTTAACACCAAGGCTTTGTCACAGTCATTTTCTACCAGTTGGGCAATCTCAAAAGCTGTATCTAGCTGTCCTAAATTTTCCTGGACATAGTAGGAAAGATGAGTTAACATCCAAGCTGGCTCTCGATCGTTTTTTATGACCCCAGCAATTCGGACAATCTGAGTCAATATTTCAGCAGCTTTGCTTGCTTGTTTGGCCTGACTGTAGCTGCAAGAAATATCGATCGAAGCCAGAGCTTTATAATAGTTAATTTCTATTGTTTGGGCAATACTGAGAGCTAAGTCAGCTTGTCCCGATGCTGCAACTTGAGACGCGATCGCACTTAACGCACAAGCTTGAAAATCCTCATCTTCTATGCCTCGTGCCACCCGAACAGCAGAACCGTAGTTTTCTACTTGAGCATAGCTGCGGATGAACGCATTTAACACTTGCTGTCTTACAGAAACTGAGCATTGAGGCAAAGCTTTAGGACTGTTATTCGGGAATGTTTGGGCTATCTGAAAAGCTCTCGCAAAATTTTCTTCGGCTTGCTCGATTTGTTCCAATTTGAGATGACTGTCGCCGATTTCAACCAACTCCAGAGCCTGAGAACGATCTTTTAAAAGTTGGGATGACATTACCTGCACTTCCTCTAGATTTGCTAACTACACAAAGTCATAAACTGGGACTTCCAGCGTGCGACTTGGCTGTTTTCCTTTCCAGATGATTTGCTGTAGTCGCTCTACAGTTTCTGGTGAGAAAAAACGCTCTCCTGTTTCTACACACAATCGGGCTGGCACATTTTCAATAATGATAAAATTTCCATCCATTTCAAGAGTATAGTTAACTCTTTGTTCAAGCTCGGGCGACATAACAGCTTACTGATTTTATTTTGATCTAAATTTTATCTAAAACTTAGTATTTAATTATACATAAAATTACCCTATTTTTCAACTAAGCTTACCAAAAGCAGTAAATCAATAAGGGCGGGGAATGCCCGCCCTCTTAGCTTCTAATTATTAATCCGAAACACCGACTTAGCCGTCGATTTCAGAGAATTAGCCGCATCGCTCAAGGTTTGCGCGATCGGCTGCTGCGAGTGCATGAACACGCGAGCAGTATTGCGTCCCGGCATCCCCGAAATCGAGCCGCCGGGGTGCGTGCCGGCACCGGTGAGGAACAAACCGTCGATCGGCGTTTTGTAATTCGCCAACTCGGGTAACGGACGGAAAAATATCATCTGATCCAGCGTCATGTCAACGTGGTAATAATTCCCCTTCAGCGCCCCCAAACGCTCTCCCAATTCCGCCGGACTTTCCACGCGGCGGCCGATAATTGAGTTCTTGATATTGGGTGCGTATTCTGCTAATTTGTCAATGCAGCGATCGGCAACTTTGTTTTTCAGCTCGTCCGTCCAACCCGTACCGTGCTGGCCGGTTCCTTCAGCATTTTCGATTTGGTAAGGAGCAAAAAATTCAATCCAAGCCGTATGGTGTCCGGGGGGAGCCATTGACGGGTCTCGTACCGTCGGAAACACGACATACATCGACGGATCGGAATCGGGGATTTTGCCGATCGCAGGCTGAGTATGAGCAATTTCCACGTGTTTCACCGAATCAGCAATCAAAACAGAACCCATTAAATATTCGTCTTTATGGTTCCAGCGATCGAACTTCGGTACTTCATTGAGAGCTAAATCTATTTTCAGAATTGTCTCATTGTTATTGACAATTTTGCGCTCCAATCTTTCCCGCAAATTCGGATCGGCACTGTCAACATCGCTATCATCCATCAAGTGCAGAAACAAACGCTTCGCATCAATATTAGAAATGACGCCTTTAGTAGCTCGATATTCTGTGCCGCCTGCAACTCTAACACCGACAGCGCGGCCGTTATCAACTAATATTTTCTCCACGTGCTGGTCAGTAAGTATAACACCCGCATAGCTTTTCACTAAATTGACCAGCGCTTGCACCAATGCACCCGTTCCTCCGCGCGGCCTCGCCATGCCGGGATTGTGGCGCATTGCCATCATAATTGCGCCTACAGCAATGGTTTTTTGTGAAGGAGGCGCGCCCAACTCTGCGGCCAGTCTTGCCAAAGGTGCTTTCAAAAATTCCTCATCAAACCACTCGTTGAGAATGTCCTCAGCGCTGGTAATCATCGTGCGAATAAAGTCCAGCGTTTTGTCTGGGGAACCGATGACTGAAAATAAGTCTTTGAGTTTGGCAATATCGTAGTTGCCGGCAATATCTATGATGGATTTTGGCGGCGCGTTAAACATCGGAATCATCGCGCTTAAAGCGCGCTGCCAAAAATCTGTATATTCGGCATATTTTTTCGCATCGCGTTCGTTGTAGCGGGCAATTTCTGCACAAGTTTTTTCTACGGAACCGTGCGCCAAGAAATATTTGCCGTCTGGATGCGGACAAAACGCCACTGGATCGCAGTAAAGATATTCTAATCCGTATTTTTCCAGTTCTAACTCTTCTACAACTGGCCCTAAATGGATAAATTCGTGGTCGATCGCGCACAAGTTGAATTTAAAATCTGGTAATTCGGGAATCGCAGCTTCGGTAGTCGCGGCGCCACCGGGAACGGAACGTTTTTCTAACAAAAGAACGGTATATCCGGCTTTGAGGAGATAAGACGCACAGACAAGCCCGTTGTGACCTGCTCCTATGATAATCACGTCATACGTTTGCATAGATGAAGCTTTGGGATAGGATGTTTTTCTCATTTTACAAATGTTAACAACTTTGCGGGCTCTATCAATAGAAATAGATTCATCTTAAGAGATTAGTTTGAGCATCTTACAAAAGATGGAGTTCTTACCTAGTGCTGCTGTGCGATCGCCTTTATTTATTCTTGAATTTACCATAAAGAATTGGTTTAAAGCCCCAATCCCGATCGGGATAAATTAAAATCAGACTATTCATTACTCCAATCCTCTTCCTTCCAGGTAGAGGTAGCTGTCAACTGTCAACTGTCAACTGTCAACTGAACGAACGAGCGATCGCCACGCCAATTTGCCCAGCATCATATCACAGAAATTTTCATTTATCGGTATTATATAAAAAATTAACAATCCGTAGGATTTCCCAGATAAACTATTGTTTTGTAAACCAATGAAACAAAGCCACGATCGCCACAGTAAGCTTGATAAAGTTCGGTTAAATCCGAGATAAGTTTCTGCAATGGAGGCCCGGAGTTCGGCATATAAGATGAGCTTTGTGCCCGCCCGATTAACCCTGCTAAATCTAAATCTTGTCTGTTAGCAAATTCGATCGATCGCACATCAGTAAAATCTGCACTCGCAAGCAAAGGTTCGATCGAGCGATCGTGCTTTTGGGCAGGATAGCTCTGGGAAGCGCTCTTAACAATTTGAGTGTAGCCCTCTGTCAGCGCATCCGTGCGATCGCGCAAATTCCAAACAACAGCCAACCTTCCCGACGGCTTGAGAATTCGCCGAAATTCTGGTAAAGTTAAAACAGGATTGAACCAATGGAAAGACTGGAAACACGCGACTAAATCGAGCGATCGGTCAGGCAAATTAGTGGCTTCGGAAGTTCCGTCTCTAAACTCTACCAAAGTATGAGGTGCAGCCGCTTGTCTCATCTCGGCATTGGGTTCGATCGCTAATACTCGAACCTCTCTTTCTGCTAGCAAACGGGAAGAAATTCCTGTACCTGCACCGATATCGGCTGCGGTTAACTGTGAAAGTTCCCCAAGTCCTGCTAAAATCGCATCGATCGCAGCGGCTGGATAACTCGGGCGGTATTTGACATAATCCGTGGCGCGATCGGAAAATCGACCTAGCGGATTCATCTCGTATAACGGCGGTTTGGAGTTATCAGTCATTAGTTATTAGTTATGTATGAGTTATGAGTTATCAGTCATTAGTTATTAGCCATCAGTAATCATACCAAATCCGGGTTTAGAGCGCCGTTTATTTTCTTAGTCCGCGAAGGCGGACTTCGTTTTTGTAGAAGCGATTTTAATCGCCGAATCATAGTTCGATCGTAGCGCGGAACGGGCGATCGGCGAACAATATTAATACTCATCTACAAACTGCTCGTGAACCCACAGGAATTCGCGCCGTCTGTTCTGTACCCGAACTAAGCCACCAAAACCAGGATCTTTGGCTTTTAGCAGCGCGTGTAATTCTCGCAAAATCGAGCCTTTCGCCATGATTGCTGAGTCGCCCTGTTGCCAATCTGGGATGTCATTTTCGCCAGACAAATTAGTAGCTAAATCGCTACCTTTCAAGGTAGATTCGATGCTTTTTTGTCCTAAATCGAGTTCTTCTTCAATGCCTTTGTAGGTAGCTTCGTCTAGCATGAACTTGGTGGCAGAGGCTGCGACAGGTAAGACTAGACTCAGGGTTCCGGTCAAAATTTTGAGATAGGGGGCTGCTATGGTAAACCATTGGCGCGATACTTCCAATTCATAAACTCCTTTCTGCTTGTCGTGAGGATTTAAGGCGGGAAGCGGTTGACGAGAGTGTTCGCACCAGAGGGTAATTTGCAATTTTGTACTGAGCCATTTTGGGCGATCGAAAAACTTGGGATCTACGGGCTTGAAACTGAACAGGCGCGGGCCATCTTTGGCTTCATCGGTGAGCATTTGCATCAGTGACGCAAATTGCTCATCGACTTTGCTGAGAATGATCCGCTGTTCCTGAGACAATGACTGATATCGTTCTTGATTTCGACTATCGGAAGTCGCTATATTTTCGTGGATGATGTTTAGCTTGTCAACAATTTTTTGGAACTGCTGAATGCCGATTTCTTGGGATGGAGGTGGAGCAATTGGTGCGTTATTCAGTAAAGAATCGATATTTTGCCATTCATCGCAGCCTGAAATGTGACATTGATGCTCATCCCGATTCTTCTTTTTGCTCTTAATTAGTTTTTCTACCTCAAATAGCCCGTTCCCAGGCAGATTTTTACCACAAGGCGCAATACAAGGAACCATCACATTACATAGCAATCCTTTCCAATAATTTTCGACTAGCCATTTAATCTCTGCCGTGAGATAAGACAAGAACCGTTCTGGATAAGCCGCCCGCACGGTGATTTTGACATCACTGTCAATATATTCCAGCAATGCCCGACCGTTGTAGTCATCGTCAAGCATCAAACCGCGTTGCCAATGGATACTTTGTTCGTAATTGCATCGCCCCAGTGAGTATTTGTGCAAGCGCACAATTAACTGGTAAAACAATCCTTCTGCGACTGCAAGTTGTCCTCGATCGTCCACAATGCGGCAGATTTGTATTTGTTGTCTGTCTCCGGCTTCCGGTTGCTGTCCCCAATTGGACAATTCCGGGCGTGTATCGGGTACGAGTTGAGCAATCAAACTGGTATTACTGGGTTTAGTTGGATCGAGTACCACGCGGTAGGACAAATCGAAGCGTTCCATCAGCTTGAGAAAGATGGGATGTAGTTCTTTCGGGTAGCCGTTTTCGCCTGGAAACGGGGGATTCCTCCATAATTCACCCAGATGCTCAAAGTCTACTAAACCGTTGCGGCGGCGGGTCGTTTCATCATCAAGTACGAAGCTAATTGCCTTGGCCAACCAGTCGGGTTTGAGGATGACAATATCTCGCAGTATTGGATCGTAATGGTAATGGATGATATGCCCCAAGGTATGGGAAATGCGAAGAAAAAGTTCTGCTTGTTCTTTATCGATTCCGTGTTTAGCGCAGATGGCAATAACTTCATCGTAGGGCAGATAGGCTTTGTCGTTTGTCTGCAAGATTTCCCGCACTCGCTGCCATTTGGCGGGAATCGAACGTCCCATTTCGGGAAGAGAGGCGGCGACATTAGCGATCGCACTTTTTAATTCTGCCACGCCGTTGCAGGAGTTCTGAGTGTCAGGTTTGCTGTCGATATGAAAGAAGCCAAGCACCGTATCGCAGCCGAATCGATCGCAAATTTCCTGTCTGTCAATGTCGGGTTGTCGCTGTCCGGGGCCGCCGTGGGTGGCGACTACTAGCACTTTGGCATCTGGTTCCCGATGCTTGATTAGGGTAATCCACTCTTTGACAAAGCCTTGCTGGGGGCCTTCCCGTGGCTTCCACACCACTAGATACACGGCTGGTGCACTGAAAAACAACTGGTGTGTGGGTCGATAAACCGGTTGACCGCCAAAATCCCAACCATTGAGGGATATTTCTGTGTCGGTTTCAGGATGGGTGACAATGACTGGCTTAATTTCAATGCCGTGAGTGGTGGGACGACTTTCTAGCCATTCGTCTTCTCGTAATGCTCCGAGGAGGCAACTTTTGCCTACCTCGCCTTCGCCGATTAAAATCAGCTTGGCTTCGTTCAGGGTGATTTGTGCTTCTGCCTTTGCTCGTAGGTATTGCAAAAGGGCTTTAGTGCCTTGTTCATAGGCGGCGGCGAGGTCAGAATTGAGAGGGTTGTTGTGGAGGTAGAGCAGTCGCAACTCGGTGAGGAAGACCATCGCTTCTGGTAGTTCCCTCAGTTGGTTACTGGAAAGGTAAAGCCCACGCAACTGGGTGAGGGAGGCGATCGCCTCTGGCAGTTTCGTCAGTTGGTTGTTGTGGAGGTAAAGCTGTTGTAATTCGGTGAGGGAGGCGATTGCCTCTGGCAGTTTTGTCAGTTGGTTGTTGTGAAGGTAAAGCTTTTCCAACTGAGTGAGGGAGGCGATCGCCTCTGGCAGTTTCGTCAGTTCCAGATCGCTAAGATTGAGTGTTTTTGCTCCCTCTCGCCGCGCTTTTCCAATGCGCTGATATGCTTTCCGATCGCCCTCAGTTCCTGACATTGCCAATTCCTTATTTTGATTTTTGTATATAAGTTCGATCATCGCCTTTTGAGATGAAAGGGCGATCTTGAGACATGATTTGATTTTGAATATTCCTTAATCTCACTACAAAATAACACGAATATTTTGGCGATTCGTGAGGTTTGAGTAAGGTTTTTGAATCTCGACGCGCCTAGTCCAAGAAACCGGGTTTCTACGGTAATTTACGCCTCCTCATGAGATTTTACGCAGAAACCCGGTTTCTGAGTCCCACGCGCTGAGTCCGAGAAACCGGGTTTCTACGAGAATTTACGCCTCCTCATGAGATGATCTGAAGAAACCCGGTTTCTGAATCTCGACGCGCCTAGTCCAAGAAACCGGGTTTCTACGACAATTTACGCCTCTTCACGAGATTTTCGCGAGAAACCCGGTTTCTGAGTCCCACGCGCTGAGTCCGAGAAACCGGGTTTCTACGAGAATTTTCGTATCTTCACGAGATTTTTCATAGAAACCCGGTTTCTGAGTTCCCGCGCTGAGCCCAAGAAACCGGGTTTCTGTGAGAATTTACGCCTCTTCACCAGATTTTTCGTAGAAACCCGGTTTCTGAGTTCCACGCGCTTAGTCCAAGAAACCGGGTTTCTGCGATAATTTAAACAACCTCACCAGATTTTTCGTAGAAACCCGGTTTCTGAGCCTCCCAGTTTCTGACTCCGGCTAGCCACTCACCTACCTTCTGATATGCCACGTCGCCAAGTTATCTTGCAAGCGGGTAATTACTACCATGTTTATAACCGAGGTAATAACCGTCAGTTGATATTTTTTGAACGAGAAAACTATATTTATTTTTTACGCCAATTAAGAAACCATCTGATTACTCATGGTGTCGATATTCTTGCTTATTGTTTGATACCGAACCACTATCATTTATTAGTTCACCTGAACACCAATCGTTTTTCCAACCTGATGCAGGCATTTACTCTGTCTTATACTAAGGCTATTAATAAACGCTATCAAAGAGTTGGTTCACTTTTTCAGGGACGGTTTGAGGCGATTCATGTGGGAGCATCTCAATTTTGTAAAAAGCATTTTTTTTATTATAGTGCTGTCCCCGCTCGCGTATTGTACAACTCGCGAGCGGGGACAGCACTATCTATATATAGCCTTTCTCAAAAAGATGAGGTATAACTGACAGCCCACACAACCCTTAAACCAAGAGGGCCCAAGCCCAACAACATCCGCGAATCTTTCTGAGAACCGCTATAAATGAAAAACTGAGATGCTCCCAGTTTCGATGGATCTGTTTGGGTTGCCCCTTTTGCTGCTGTTTTTCACGATTAATTGACCCGCCCAAAAACGGAAGTCCCCGCAGGGCTGTCGTGGGTATCCCAAGATTTTAGACCTTAGTTAGACCTCGCAGATTTATCTGTGGAGTAAATCTAAAATCTAAAACTGGTTCGATCGCGAAGTCGAAGAATCTAAAATCTAAAATCTAAAATCGACTGACGAGGTTTAAAGCAATCGAATCTACTTCGATCGCAAATTCTGACAAACAAAACCAAGCTAACACCAGCGATACCGAACGCTGGGCTTCGTTAATCGGTGGGCGAGCGCTGGTGGTGTTTGGTTTGTCGCAGCGTTCACTCAGAGGTGCTTTGCTGGCGGTTGCGGGCGGCAGTTTGGCGGCGCGCGGACTCGGGGTTGTGGAGGGTTTGCAGTCGGCTGCGGATGCGAATCAAAGGTAAAAGTGGCGATCGAATACAACCCTCCGGGCGGTGCGATCGGTGCGGGCGCTGCTAAACTATTTGGGGAAGATCCAGAACAGCAAATTGCTGACGATTTGCGCCACTTTAAGCAGTTTATGGAAGCTGGGGAAATAGCTACGACGGAAGGTCAATCTTCGGGCCGCAAGTTATAATTGCGATCGTGACATAAAGGTACGTTGTTGCGCTTGGGCGCTATGCTAGATCTATGAAAGAGCGCTGAAGCGCAACAACGTACCTAAAGATCGATTCCCAGAAGAGTGCCTGTTGTGTTTATGACTAAAGTTCTTACTACGAACCTTTGAGTTTGTGTTACTTAAAATATTTGTTTGTTAGATTATTAACTGATGCCACCTGAAGTGATTTTTGGAAATGCGGGTGCTGAAGGTGCAAGTCGCGGCGGTTGGTTTGCGGGTCACTTTATAATGCCCGAAGATGACGCGCGCTCGACTTCTGCGTTAGAGGTAAAATGGGGCGTTCACTCCGCCGGAGATTGCAGGACTCAGTGGGCGGTAAATGCGGCAGCAACTACGCTTTCTATTCTGGTAAAAGGGCGGTTTCGCTTGCAATTTCCTTCGCAAGAAATCTTGCTGTGTTGTGAAGGAGATTATGCTCTCTGGCTGCCGGGAGTGCCTCATTATTGGTCGGCCGAGGAGGATTCGGTTATCGTGACTGTGCGGTGGCCTTCGGTGTCGGGAGATAGTTCTGCGATTAAGAATTAACTTGAACTTCGGGAACTAAAACGCGACCATTATAACCCGCGCGGTGGTAACGATCGATCGCCTCTGATGCAATAACATCGGCTTTCCCACTCTTAACCAGTGCAACACAAGCACCGCCAAAACCTCCGCCCGTCAGCCTCGCGCCGAAGACTCCGGGGATTGACTGCAAGATTGCCGCCAAGGCATCTACTGCAACCACCGAAACTTCGTAGTCGTCGCGCAAACTCGCATGGGAAGCATTCATTAAATCGCCGAAACGTTCGGCTGGTAAAGATTTTACAGCTTGCAGCACGCGGTTGTTTTCGGTGACTACGTGGCGCGATCGCCTTTTTAGGGGTTCTGGCAATACTTCCACTGCTTTGGGATCGCTGATATCCCTAAGGGCTTTAACTCCCAATATCCGGGCGGATTCTTCGCACTCAGCACGCCGCTGGTTGTAGCCACTTCCGGCTGCTAGGTTGTGGCTTTCACCGCTGTCAATGACTAAAATTTCTGTGCCTGTGGGAAAAGGTAGGGCGCGGTATTCGAGGCTGCGGGTGTCGATAAATAGCATCGTTTTGGTGTCTGCTAAACTCGACGCCATTTGATCCATGATGCCACAGTTCACCCCGGCATACCGGATTTCGGTTAGCTGTCCGATTTGAGCCAGCCGCACGTCGTCTAGGGGGAGGTTCAGCAGCGCGCGGATTGCTCTGAGGGTGGCTATTTCTAAAGCGGCGCTGCTGGACAAACCGGCGCCGATCGGCACATCGGAGGTAATGTAGAGATTTATTGGTGGTATTTTGTACCCTTCTTTTTCTAAAAGTCTGATGCAGCCACAGATATAACTGACGAATTTTTGCGGTATGGTATCGTCGTCTGAAAAATTTATGAGTTCGTCATATTCGGCTGAATAAAAATGGTGTCGGGTATCGCTGCTGAAGCCAATTTGTACTGTTGTGCGCTGCCCAATCGCAGTCGGAAGTACAAATCCATCGTTGTAGTCTGTGTGTTCGCCCAGCATATTTACTCTTCCGGGCGCGCTGGCTTGGGTTTGGGGTAATGTACCAAATACTCGTTGGAATTTCATTTTTGGGGAATTGGTAATTGGTAATTGGTAATTGGTAATTGGTAATTGGTAATTGGTAATTGGTAATTGGTAATTGGTAATTGGTAATTGGGAAGAAATAAACTTATTTTTTATCGTTAATTATTTTATGATGCCCAAGTTTTTTGCTGAATTCAACCCCTGTTTACAAAAATAAACATAACTTTAGCTTGGGAAAAAATATGGGGTTGTGATAGAATGGCAGGCTAAGATTTCTCGAAGAATTCAAAAAATGCGATCGACCAGACCCCGGAAACAGTTTGCTCAACATTGGCTCAAAAGCGAGAAAGCCTTAGATAAGATTGTCAAAGCGGCGAGTTTGTCGGGCGATCGCGTCCTGGAAATCGGGCCGGGCACTGGGATTCTGACTCGACCCTTGCTTGCTGCGGCTGAGTCTGTTGTTGCGGTGGAGATCGATCGAGATTTGTGCCTAAAACTCGCCAAGCAACTAGGCAAAAACGACAACTTTTTACTGCTACAAGGCGATTTTCTGGAAATGGATTTAGAGGCTGAACTAATCGCCTTTCCCAAATTCCAAGATCCCAATAAAGTTGTTGCCAACATTCCCTACAATATCACCGGCCCCATCCTGCAAAAACTGCTGGGAACGATATCTGTGCCGGTTGCGAAACCCTTCGATGCGATCGTCCTGTTGGTGCAGAAAGAAGTAGCCCAAAGGCTTTACGCTAAACCTGGTTCGACAGCTTTTGGCGCTTTGTCGGTGCGGGTGCAGTATTTAGCAGAATGCGAGTTAATTTGCGATGTGCCGTCTAGAGACTTTTATCCGCCGCCAAAAGTCGATTCCGCCGTGGTGCGGCTGCTGCCCCGAGTGATAGAAACGCCAGCAGTTAATCCGCGTTATTTAGAGACTTTAGTCAAGTTAGGATTTGGCAGCAAGCGCAAGATGCTGCGTAATAATTTAAAAGGATCTGTGGATTTAGATAAACTCGTTCAATTGTTAGAAAAGTTACAGATCAATCCTCAATCTCGCGCTGAAGATTTAAGCGTGGCGCAATGGGTAAATTTGAGCAATAATTTGTTTTCCGATGACTAGAATCCTTGCACTCCCAAGCTTTCTTATCTGGAAATAATCTGCGTTGCATCGTCGGTTGCATCTGTGGTTCGCCTATCAATCAAAGATTTATGCAATAAGTTTACTGATAACTGATGATTAATAACGTTCGCGAACTCTTGTTTACTCGCAAAACATGACTGATGAATAATGACTAATGACTTTCGCGTTTGGAAATAAAGTAAAGCAGTGTAATCGGGAGCGAGAAATAGGCGATCGCAATTATTGAATCTGAGGCTACGTGCAGCCAGACTAACTTGGTCTGCCATCGATAACAGCGCCCGTGGGGAATAAATGACCCCGAACTAAAAAAAGTTTTCCACATTTCCTGCATAATATTTCCTTTGAGTTGTGAGAAAATGTAGTCTGACTGGTGTCAATTAATTTCTTCAACCAGGGGTTTCTTTCACCCGCGGCTTAATCACCTATGCGTTCATATTCTCTGCTAGCTTCAGCAAAAATCAATCTGTATTTGGAGATAATAGGCGATCGCCCCGACGGATATCACGAACTGGCGATGGTGCTTCAAAGCATAGATTTGGCCGATCGAATTGACTTGCGCGCGATCGGAACGGACACGATCCGCGTGCGCTGCGATCACCCCCAAGTCCCGCCGGACAAGAATAATCTGGCTTATCGCGCGGCGGATTTGTTGGCGCAGCAATTTCCAGATGCTTTGGCGAAATACGGCGGAGTCGAGATTGCCATTCACAAGCAGATTCCGGTGGCCGCGGGGCTCGCCGGCGGTTCTGCAAATGCTGCCGCAGTTTTAGTCGGGATGGACTTGCTGTGGCAATTGGGACTCACTCAATCGGAGTTGCAAGAGTTGGGGGGAACTCTGGGTTCTGATGTGCCTTTTTGCATTGGAGGAGGTACGGCTCTGGCAACAGGTCGTGGGGATAAACTCTCTCCCCTGCCTGATTTGGGAGGTTTTTGTGTGGTGCTGGCGAAGTTTCGCAATCTCAGTATTTCTACTGCATGGTCGTATCAAACTTATCGCAAACAGTTCAGTAGTTCCTATTGTGCACCAGAAGATTTGGAATGTCGCCGCCAAAGGCTACATTCAGGGCCGATGGTGGGGGCGATCGCCCAAAAAGATCGATCGAAAATTGGTCAATTGCTGCACAACGATTTAGAAAAAGTTGCTTTACCCGTGTACCCGCAGGTGTTGCAATTGCGGGAGGCTTTTGAGTCGGCGGGGGTTTTGGGCGCGATGATGTCCGGTTCCGGGCCGACGGTGTTTGCGCTGTGTGAGTCTCCAGAGCAGGCTCAGCAGGTTCTGGAACGGGTGAAAAGTGCGATCGCTTCTCCCGATTTGGATTTTTGGGTAGCAAAGTTTAGCAATACTGGGATTCGGATTTTTTCGGAAGGAAATGATACGAAACCGCCGATTGTGAGGGTGTAACTCGCTGTCGGGTGCGATCGCGATCGTCGGTTAAATGTCAGTGGGGGCGATCCTCTCCGAGGGCTGCGCTAACGGCAAAAATGAATCTAACTTTGCGCGGAGTCTATTAAGATCGCAGAACTGATAAAATGACATGAAACACCGATTTTAGTTTTGGTAAATTAACCAGAAATCTAAAATCTAAAATCTAAAATCTAAAATCGCCATGGCTGATTTAACTAATCCAAATTCTACTTCTGAACCTCTAAGTTCGGCGCGGGATGCAACGCCTGCATCTCCCAAGCAGCCGACTGTTTTGCGGTGCGTGATTGGTTCGCTGATCGCGAGTGTGTTCGCTTTTGGTTTGTATTCGCTAACTATGTCGATCGCTCTAAATTTTGCTAGCAAGCCGCTGCATTCCACCAATATTACTGTGCTTAAAATTAGTGTCGCCGTGCGAACTTTAGTCGTGGGGATGGTGGCTTTAGGTACGGGCGTTTTTGGGCTGGCGGCAGTCGGCTTAATGCTGCTGGGTTTGCAAATTGGGATTCAAAAGTTGGTGAAGAAACCTGCTGGTTGAAACTATCAGACTACAGAAAATCTAGCCTGCAAGCTGAATACTTAATAGTAAGATCGAAGCAATGGAAGTATTTACGATCGGACACTCCAATCACAGTATTGAAGCGTTTATTTTGTTATTGGAACAACACGGAATTACAGCGGTTGCGGACGTGCGATCGCATCCTTTCAGCCGCTATTTACCTCATTTTAATAAATCAGAAATTACAGCTTCTCTGTCTGCTGCGGGCATTCAATATGTTTTTTTGGGGCAAGAATTGGGTGCGAGGCCGGAAGACTTAAGCTGTTACGATACTAGCGGTAAAGCTTTGTACGATCGCATAGCAGCGACTCCTCTATTTGCCTCAGGAATTCAACGCTTGCTCAAAGGCGCCACCAATTATAAAATCAGTTTAATGTGTGCGGAAAAAGACCCGATTACTTGTCACCGCACTATTTTAGTTTGCCACAAACTCAAAGAATTTAATTTGCAAATAAATCATATTCTGTCCGATGGCAGTTTAGAATCGCATCAGGATGTAGAAGCAAGACTTTTGAGCAAGTTTAACAAAGGTAAAAAAAATAATCAGCCAATTCAGTTAAGCTTGTTTGAATTAGAACCTCAAGTTAAAGATGAAATAGTTGATTTAGAAACAGCTTATTATCGTTATGGATTGGAAATCGCTTATGTCACCAAAGAAAGCAATTAATTTATTTACAATTGGTTTTACTCAAAAAAGCGCCGAGCAATTTTTTGATACTTTGATAAAAGCCGGAGTCCGCAGGGTGATAGATACGCGGCTGAATAATGTGTCCCAGTTAGCTGGTTTTGCTAAGCGGAAAGATTTAGAGTATTTTTTGCGGACAATTGGTAATATTAAGTATGTGCATATTCTGGATTTAGCGCCGACTCAAGATATTCTGGATGATTATAAAAAGAAAAAGGGAGATTGGGATGTTTATGAACAGCAGTTTTTGCAGTTGATTCGCGATCGACAAATTGAGCAAAAAATTTCGCCGGATATTCTAGACTGCGGGTGTCTGCTTTGTAGCGAACCACAGCCTCACAACTGTCACCGCCGTTTAGTTGCTGAATATCTCAACGATAAGTGGCAAAATGTCAAAATTAGTCATCTTTGAATTGCATAGCTGGCGGGGAGTGTACGCCATAAATACAGGAATCAATCTAAAATCTAACATCTAAAATCGAATGACTCGGATAATTTGCCTTGCTAATTCCTGGAAACGAGGTGACAGGTGCATCGCTGGAATTAATGAAATTAATGGTAACTGGGTACGTCCAATTTCCGACTTACCAGACGGCCAGATTCCTAAAGAAATACGGCAGATAAATAGACTGGAACCGGCATTATTAGATGTTATAGACATTCCTTTGGCAAATACGGGGCCGGATTTTGGTTTTGAGTGTGAAAATCTGTCTATTATTCCGGGAAAATGGCAGCACGTCGGGAAGGTTTCTTCTGCATATTTACTGAAATATTTCCGCGATCGGGCATATATTTTGCATAATGATTTGCGATTTGTGACAGTAGATTATATGCAGTCTTTGCCAAGGGAAGAGCGCATTACTTTACAATTAATAAAAGCAGTAAAATTTACCGTAAGAATGGTCGGCAAAAGATTTGAAAGTGGGAATAAATGGGAAGGATCTATTGTAACTGCATACAATCAAAAATTGACGGCAACAATTACCGATCCGGTGTTTACTAGAAGGTTGGATTTGGGTTATCGCCCGGAAAAAGCTTGTTTGCTAACCATCAGTTTAAGTATGCCTTGGCGGCCTGATGATTGGGAAGGAGACGATCCTTGTTGGAAGTTGATTGCGGGTGTGATTGAGTTGGAGGAAGATATTATTTATTATTGATTAGCAATACTTCGGACAGTTTTAGATCTTTAAGTCTCGCCCGCTCGTTTCAAAAAATCATTAAAAATGCCAGGGCTTACTCGCGATACGCTTACAGAGTCGTTAAAAAACTGTCCGAAGTATTGGATTAGCTGGTGTTTTGATTGAAATGGCGATCGATTATTGATTTTTGATTAATTTTAGCAACAACTCTTGACATCGCATACATTTGAAATTATGGTAGGGCGATCGGCGCGCACCATAGGTTTAGAGATTTTGTTCGAGATTTAACATTCTTCGTGCTATAATTCTGCGGGACTGTAGCAGAAAGGGGTGCTTTTTCATGAAAGCAGAATTTTATTATGACTGTCACAGATATATTTGCAGCTTAGTTCAAGTTGATTTTGTCAAAGAATTAAAAATTAAAAATCATCAAGGTTTTGTGTTGGCTGTTAAGCAAGGAGAAAAGATTGGACTTTTGGGGAAAAGTCGCCATAATGCTAAACAAGTTGATGTGTCTAAGCCGCATTTTTATAATGTAATTAAAGCAGCAATGAGCGCTTTGGAATTAGAAACTAGAAATGAAGTCATATTAGAGAGAAATCGAACTATTGCTGATGGGGAAGAAATGATTCAGCAGCAAAACCGAGAAATTCGCGTTTTGAATGAACAGCTTAGAATTCAATCGACTCAGATTGAGCATTTGTCAAGGGAAAACCAGCAGTTATCGGTGCAGCTAGTAGAGAAGGAAATTAGAGAAACTCAAATTAGTCAAGAAATTGAGGAAGATTTAGCGGCGGAAATTGACGATTGGGTTGGAGAATCTGAAATTAGTGAAGAAATCGATGAATTGCCGATTTTAGATTCTGGATTTGGATTGGAGTTAATCGAACATCAGCAGGATTTGCAGGATGTTGAGAAAGCTGAAGAAATCAGCGGAGGCGAGGTTGAAGTTTTGGATTTAGAAATTGTAGAACAAGTGGATGTTCCAGCCGACAATGAAATTAAGCACCTGGCTAAAAGAGGTTCACAGAGAAAGATGCGAAAGAAATAATCAAAAAATTTAATATTTTTTAAGACTCACAGGTTTGTAGTGAGGACTTCAGTCCTTCTTAAAGGTTCGTAGTGAGGACTTCAGTCCTTGGATTGGATGCGGACTGAAGTCCTGGCTACGAACCAATTATAGGGTGCATCGGGTTTTTCAAGAGGGCGAAGCATGACCGTATATGAGTTATTAGTTATAATCTCATATTGACTGCGGTCATGCTTCGCCCCTACAATCATATTTACCAAACTCAGATCCACCCCAATTATATTTTATTATGGGTTGGAATTTTACATTTATTATAGGTTGGAATTTTGCAAAATTTCTCTAATTCTTGTCCGAAATAGACGCACGGCCGATCTTTGTCCGATCGCCCTGCTTTGTTCGATAAATCCTGGTATTTCTGCGATCGGCAAAAATGGAAAAGCTACACTTTGACCAACACTCTCGTATTTGTCATCGACAAGTTGATAAACTTCTAGAGTTTGGCGGCGGTATCTCCAAATTTCTGGAACGCCCAAAGCTGCATAAATTGCGAATTTGTTTAGAGAAGAATTGGTGTAATCCGACTCGACAGCCAAATCCGGCGGCGGATCGGTTTCCAAGTCAATATCTCTGCTTCTTACTAAAGCTTCATTCTGGATGTAGAAACAGGTATCTGGTTCGATCGCGCGACTTAAATCTTCTCGTTTAAGCAGCAGAGATCGGAGTTTCATTACCTCAATTTCTAGCTCATCTGCTAGGGCTTCAATAAAACTTTCTAACATCCCTGTAGGCATTTCATGTTCTTGGTAGGGCATTCTGATTTCTAATACTCCATTGTCATAGGCAATTCTCCACGCACGATCGTCTCCAACATCAGCAAGCAACGCTTGAAAAGTTTGCCAGCTAACGCCTTTCAAAACAACTTTTGACTCTCGGATAATTTGCTCTTGTACGGGAGGAGACGGGGTTATTGTTTGCGGATTCATATTGCGAGTCCTCTGTATTGGTTTTGCGATCGAAGGTGAACAAACTTATAGCAGTTATAAACAGCCGTGTTAGGAAAGAAGTGTTGTTTAGTATTTTGTCCGGTGCGTCGCTATGAGATTGTCGATCTGATGCGAGGTATTTCAATGGCGACACACCCTACTAATAGTCAGGTGCGTCGCTATGAGATTGTCGATCTGATGCGAGGTATTTCAATGGCGACACACCCTACTAATAGTATTATGATAGCATTTTTAGTCGGGATTTCTCGGCGATTAGGTACTCCGGTACCCAAAAACGATCGATCGACATGAGAATAGCTACAGACATGAAAATATCAATATTTTCTCCCATTTCCTCAGTGGGCAATAAGCCAAATAATTCGTCGAATTCCTTGACATCTGCTAAAATATTATCAAAGTCTTCTACAAGTTCGTCCGGGTAAATGCAGTGGATTCCTCTCTCATCTTCATAATATGCTTCTTCGTCAGGAAAGAATTGTGAGGGTTTGAGTTCTTCCATGAGATAATCTATCTTGTGAAACTCTGCTTCGGGAACGATCGCAGCTAGATCCTTCCCTGCTTGCTGTAAAATAAAACGATCGCCCTTTTGCATCACTCGTTTCACGATCTCGATCGCATTTTCGCAAAATTCCTCAACAGTTAAGCGAAAAAACCCCTCAGAGTCGATCGCCAGTTTAGCCCCCACAGCCGCGCCCACAGCAGAATTTTGACAATTATCCAGGGCGATCGGTAAGATCGTAGGTGCGATCGAACTACCGTCAGCAGCATTAAATCCTTCAGTCATCAGTCGTTCCCCAACATACGCATAATTGTTGACAATATTGCACAATAGATAAAATTGTAAATATATAGCACCTACGTCTTTTTACCGCTGATGAATAGCAAATTTCTCGATCGACTCCACCACCCCTCGCGCCCAGTCATCGTCTTCGACGGCGCCATGGGAACCAACCTGCAAGTCCAAAACCTCACCGCAGAAGACTTCGGCGGTAAAGAATACGAAGGCTGTAACGAATATCTCGTGCACACCAAGCCGGAAGCCGTCGCCATCGTGCACCGAGGATTCCTCGAAGCAGGCGCCGATGTCATCGAAACAGACACCTTCGGCGCTGCTTCCATCGTGCTCGCGGAGTACGATTTAGCAGACAAAGCCTATTATCTCAACAAAACGGCGGCTGAACTCGCCAAGAATATCGCAGCAGAATTTGACACGCCCGAAAAACCGAGATTTGTCGCAGGATCGATCGGCCCGGGTACCAAATTGCCAACCTTAGGACACATCGATTTTGACACGCTAACCGCCGCTTTTACCGAACAAGCCGAAGGACTTTATGACGGCGGCGTTGACTTATTTATAGTCGAAACTTGTCAAGACGTGCTGCAAATTAAATCAGCATTAAATGCCATTGAAGAAGTATTTAAGAAAAAAGGTGCGCGGATTCCGCTGATGGTATCAGTCACAATGGAAGCCACCGGCACAATGTTAGTCGGTTCCGACATCAGCGCCGCTTTAGCTATTTTGCAGCCGTATCCCATAGATATTTTAGGATTAAACTGTGCCACCGGGCCCGATCGCATGGCGGAACACGTCAAATATCTATCCGAACATTCGCCCTTCGTGGTTTCCTGCGTACCAAACGCTGGTTTACCCGAAAACATTGGCGGCCACGCACACTACAAACTGACGCCGATTGAATTAAAAATGGCCTTGATGCGCTTCGTCGAAGACTTAGGCGTGCAAGTCATTGGCGGCTGCTGCGGTACTCGCTACGATCACATCCGCGAACTGTCAGAAATTGGCACAACTCTTAAACCCAAAATTCGCGAAATTACTTGGGAACCAGCCGCTGCTTCAATTTATAGCGCCCAACCCTACGAACAAGAAAATTCCTTCTTAATTGTCGGGGAAAAACTCAACGCTAGCGGTTCCAAAAAATGCCGCGATTTGCTAAACGCCGAAGACTGGGACGGTTTAGTAGCAATGGCTAGAGAACAAGTGCGAGAAGGCGCGCACGTTCTCGATGTCAACGTCGATTATGTCGGGCGCGACGGCGTGCGCGATATGAAAGAATTAGTATCCCGGGTTGTGACTAATGCAACTCTGCCTTTAATGCTGGATTCCACCGAGTGGGAAAAGATGGAAGCTGGCTTGAAAGTTGCGGGCGGCAAATGTTTGCTGAATTCTACTAACTATGAAGACGGAGAACCGCGTTTTTATCAAGTTTTGGAGTTGGCTAAAAAGTACGGCGCAGGGATTGTGATCGGAACGATTGATGAAGATGGGATGGCGCGCACTGCTGACCAAAAATTTGCGATCGCCCAACGCGCCTATAACGCCGCCGTCGCCTATGGAATTCCCGCCTCAGAACTCTTTTTTGACACCCTGGCTTTGCCGATTTCTACCGGGATTGAAGAAGACCGAAAAAACGGCAAAGCTACCATCGAATCTATCCGCCGCATCCGCCAAGAATTGCCGGGATGTCACGTGATTTTGGGAGTTTCTAACATTTCCTTCGGCTTGAATCCGGCGGCGCGCCAAGTTCTCAATTCCATGTTTTTGCACGAAGCGATGCAGGCGGGGATGGATTCGGCGATTATCAGCGCTAACAAGATTTTGCCGATCGCCAAAATCGACCCCAAACACCAGGAAATCTGCCGCAAACTGATCTACGACGAACGGGAGTTCGACGGCGATATTTGCATTTACGACCCCTTGGGCGACCTAACAACGGTGTTTGCGGGCAAAACTACCAAGCGCGATCGTACCCAAGACGAAAACCTCCCCGTCGAAGAACGATTGAAGCGCCACATCATCGATGGCGAACGCATCGGCCTCGACATCCAACTCGCCAAAGCATTAGAAACCTATCCGCCCCTGCAAATTATCAATACCTTCTTGTTAGATGGGATGAAAGTAGTCGGAGAATTGTTCGGTTCGGGACAAATGCAGCTACCATTTGTATTGCAATCAGCCGAAACCATGAAAGCGGCAGTTGCTTATTTAGAACCGTACATGGAAAAGTCCGAATCCGGGGACAATGCTAAAGGCACATTTATCATTGCGACTGTCAAAGGCGACGTTCATGACATTGGCAAAAACTTGGTTGATATTATCCTATCAAACAACGGCTATCGAGTGATTAACTTGGGAATTAAACAGCCAGTTGATAATATCATCGAAGCCTACGAAAAGCACAAAGCCGATTGTATTGCCATGAGTGGCTTGCTGGTAAAATCCACCGCATTTATGAAGGAAAATTTGGAGGTATTCAACCAGAGAGGCATTACCGTTCCAGTGATTTTGGGCGGTGCAGCTTTGACTCCCAAATTTGTCCATGAAGATTGCCAAAATACTTATAACGGTAAAGTTGTTTACGGCAAAGATGCGTTTTCTGACTTGAACTTTATGGAGAAACTGATGCCAGCCAAATCTGCTGGAAACTGGGAAGATTTGGCTGGATTTTTAGATGAAGTTGGGAGTGAGAATGGGGCGGTGAAAGCAGCTAAAACTTCGGCAGAAACTGCGGTTGAGGATGCGAAGAAGGCAGACACTCCGGTGATTGTTGATACCAAGCGTTCCGAAGCAGTTGATGCAAATATCGATCGCCCGAATCCTCCTTTCTGGGGTACAAAACTGTTATCGCCCGAAGAAATCCCCTTTGAAGAGCTTTTCTGGCACTTAGATTTGCAAGCCTTAGTTGCTGGACAGTGGCAATTCCGCAAGCCAAAAGACCAATCGCGGGAAGAATACGATGCTTTCTTAGCTGAGACAGTTTATCCAATCTTGGAAGAATGGAAACACAAAATTATCACCGAAAAGTTACTGCACCCGCAAGCAATTTACGGGTATTTCCCCTGTCAAGCTGAAGGAAATTCCTTGTATCTGTATGACCCAGAAATTATGAAGGGCGGGCAAGATGCCCACCCCACAGCAGAAAATAGTGGCACAGGCATCTTGCCTGTGAATGCCAATAGTGGCACAGGCATCTTGCCTGTGACAACATTGACATTTCCCCGGCAAAAATCGGCGCGCCGGCTGTGCATTGCCGACTTCTTCGCACCGAAAGAATCGGGTAAAATCGATGTATTTCCGATGCAAGTAGCGACGGTGGGAGAAGTTGCTACGGAGTACGCACAAAAGCTATTTGCTAACAATCAATACACCGATTATCTCTACTTCCACGGATTGGCGGTACAGACGGCGGAAGCAGTAGCCGAATGGACTCACGCGCGGATTCGCCGGGAATTGGGTTTTGCTAGCGAGGAACCGGATAATATTCGGGATATGCTGGCGCAGCGATATCGCGGTTCGCGCTACAGTTTCGGCTATCCTGCTTGTCCGAATATGGCGGATCAGTACAAGCAATTGGATTTGCTAAAGTGCGATCGTATAAACCTGTATATGGATGAAAGCGAACAACTTTATCCGGAACAGTCAACCACTGCAATTATCACCTATCACCCAGCCGCTAAATACTTCACAGCTTAATTTATTAGTGCGCGCGGAGTACCATTAGTGTCAACTTAACGTCAAATGTACTATCGATTTACTGTTTGACGACTAGGCCCAGATCTCCCTGGCACCCCCCTTAAAAAGGGGGGAACCGGAAGATATCAAAGTCCCCCTTTTTAAGGGGGATTTAGGGGGATCTAGACTCAGCAAAAAGCGCATTATACAAATAAAACTCGGCGGTTGAAACCGCTAGTACACAAACAAAGTCCGCCTTCGCGGACTGAAGAATACACAAATTCACCCAATAAAAAAGCACCTTGAAAAAGTGCTTTCATGAACCGGAAGTTTGATTGTCCCACCAAACTTTTACAAGTGATTCCGGGGAGTGCGGGCGCCGGCAGATGCTCCGGCCATTGAAGCAACCAAACCCAATAATGAGCCGAACAAAAATGACCAACCAGCTTTAGCGGCATTTTCAGCAATATTCCGAGCATCCTGAGCAGAAACGCTAGGCGCTTGGTTGGGTAGATTTACGCCGCCTTGTTGGGCTTGATTAATCGCTGCTCCGGCATTCGCTGCTACTACGCCAAAAGTCCCAGCTACGCCATTTGCTAACAGCCAAGAGCCAATTGTTAAGGTAGTTGCCCACAAAATTGCTCCGTTCAAAAGCGCGGTGCTGCGGTTCATCGGGCCGCAAGCGCGAGCAGTTACCCAACCGCCAACGCCCAAGCTTATTAATAAACTGATAATTGACCAAATTCCTACTCCAGTACCGACGTTGCCTGCAATACTGCGCGGAGCTCCTGAATTAGCAATGTTGCTCAACCCGATCGCAGCACCCAACGCACTTAACACCAGTTGTGTGCCGATCGCAATTACCAAACCTGAAAAAATTGGGCCCCACCGCACTAAATCGTGATATTCCATGACCGGCTTAACTAGAGTCTGCTCGGTAACAACGTTGTCTACTGGTCTATTTACGTATGCCATAGCTTTTCCTTTCCTTTGAGAGTTGGTTTTATTTTTAACAATCTTTCACCTAAGCATTGATTGTGGCTGAGATTGATAGAAACCATATCTGCCTGGGGAAATAACCAGTATCTATGTCTGAAGAAATAAACTCAAAAGTCATCAGTTTTCAGCCAGCAGCTATTAGCTAATGACTGATGACTGATGGCTGATAACCAATAACTATTTTATCCAGTTAAAAAAGTTCGCTGATGTATAGAGGAAAAGCGGCTTATTAACGCAATCTGACAGCAGTCCCAACAGCAGTAATCAACAGCAAAGCCCCCGAAGAGTCTACATTAATCGTGCCGGTGTCAACTTCCACCCCGATCACGGCATTAGCACCCAGGCGCTGGGCCCGTTTTTCCAGTTCCGCGAGGGCATCTCGCTGTCCTTTGAGAAACACTTCCTCGTAACTGCCGGTGCGCCCGCCGATGATGTCGCGAATACCCGCGAAGAAATCTCGCAGGGCGTTTGTGCCGTAGACAACCTCGGCAGTTACAATTCCCAAGTAAGATTGAATTTCTGCTCCTTGGATGATATCAGTTGTTGTTACAATCATCAGTTGGCCTCAAGTGCGAAAATTTTGAGTTGGTCGATTTCTGTAGGTTTACTACATCTCCCCGCTCAAAGATTCCAGGCAAACCCTAAGCTGTAAGCTTGTTAAGCTGACAGCAATTCGCTCTTTTAATCCACACACTCTTTGAAAAAAATGGCCGTCCACAAACAAAGTCTCTTGGTATTCAGTACACTTTTGGTAGCGGGATTCGCGATCGCAACGCCCCAGATAGCGCTCTCAGCAGACACACCAGAGGAAGTTCAACCTAAAAATAATGCAAATTTAGATAGTCTGCTGCGGCAAGGACGCGAGTTGGTAGATTTAGGAGACTACAGTAAGGCGATCGCCATTTATCAACAAGCAGCCCGTTTAGATGCGGAAAACCCGCGTATTTTTTCCGGTATTGCCTATCTACAAGCACGTCAGGGCAACTATCAAGCCTCAGTAGAATTTTACCAACAGGCGATCGGTCTGGAACCCAAAAATGCTGACTTTCAATACGCCTTAGGATATGCTATGGCGAACCTGCAAAACTATCCCGCAGCAGCAGCAGCTTACCGTCGCGCCGCTGTGCTCGATCGCAAAAATGTCAACGCCCGAATTGGACTCGGAGTGGTGCTGTTTCAGCAAAAAGATTACAGCGGTGCATTTAAAGCATACCAAGAGGCGATCGCCCTCGATCCCAAAAATTGGCAAGCTTATTCTTCATTGGGTTTAGTATTGATCCAGCAGGGAAACTTTGCCAGTGCTGTCACCGTGCTCAAACAAGCAGCCAAACTCGCTCCCAAACAAGCCAGCATTCAGTTAAAATTAGGTACTGCTTTGCTGCGTAGCGGCAACACTTCCGAAGGGCTAGCAGCTTTTGAAGAAGCGTCAAAACTAGAGCCGCGGAATCCCGAAGTACAGTTAGAAATTGGCGAACTTCTCAGAGCTCAAAACGACTTAGAAGGAGCGATTATAGCTTACAAGCGAGCGATTGACGTGCGACCGAATCTAGTGAGCGCATACGTTGCAATCGGGGAAATTCAACTAGAAAAACAAGATTTTTCAGGAGCAATTATCACTTTTCGGCGAGTGATCCAGCTCGATCCAGCCCGAGGAGAAGCTTATTACAACATGGGTCAAGCATTCAAAGCGCGCGATCGCAAATCCGACGCAATTCAAGCTTTTCAACAAGCCCTAGACACTTACCGCCAGCAAGGCAACAATGATGGCGCACAAAAAGCCGAGGCGGCGCTCAATGAACTAAAGTAATTAGTCAGTTGATAGTTGATAGTGTTTCTGATGGGTCAGAATCAACAATCCCCGATCGCGCTACACCTCAGAAACCGAGTTTCTTCAGACAATCTCGTGGGGAAGCATAAATTGTCGCAGAAACCCGATTTCTTGGATGCGCGCGATACTCAGAAACCGGGTTTCTTCGGAAAATCTCGTGAAGAGGCGTAAATTCTCAGAGCAACCCGGTTTCTTGGACGCTTGCGCGTGGAACTCAGAAACCGGGTTTCTTGGATGCGCGTAGGTTCTTTCTATTCTTCAAAGGTTAAATGCTGGATTAATTTATCGCTAGTTAAATCTGGTGAACTACCCGACGCTCACCTTGCGGTAGAGCGCGGGCTTCTCCCTTCAACGACCACAGCCTCTACAGTAGTAGACTTACGCCCATACTGCTTTGGTCTTACGTAGCCTTCAGGAGCAATAACGCTGGTTCCCAACGTCAGTACGCGCAAGCCTTCATTTTTAATGTTAATCGCGGCATTGATGTCTCTATCGTGCCTTTGCCCACAGTGAGGACAATCGAATTCACGAACTGACAGATCCATATGCGGCAGAGGCTTCAATGTATTAGAGCAAAGATGAGTGGATGCAAAGAATCGACCTATTTCTAGATAAACCTTGCCCATCATTTCAGCTTTGTACTTGAGCATGGTACAGAACATCCCCCAGCCAGCATCAGAAATTTCTTTGGCTAGGCAATGGTTTTTCACCATGTTTCTTACTGCCAGATTCTCTACTACTATGACTTGGTTTTCGTCTACTATCTTGCGCGATAGTACGCGCAAGAAAATCCTCACGAACACGTTTGATTTTCGAGTGAACCTTAGCAACTGCAAGCTTTGCTTTTCGACGATTTTTAGTCGCCTTATCCCGTTTACGAGAAAGTTTTTTTTGCTGGCGGGCTAGATTCTTTTCATGCTTCTTGGTAGCTCTAGGATGTTGATATTTCGAGCCGTTAGAAGTGACCGCAAAATCGGTTAGACCTAGATCTATTCCAATGACATCACCATCAGAATTTGAGTTCGGCTTTTCAATGCCATCTTCCACAAGGATAGAAGCAAAGTATTTACCATCAGGGTTTTTGGAAACCGTAACGGTTCTGACCTCTCCAGTAATGCTTCGATGAACAATTGCTTTTACCACATCCAGCTTGCCGGGGAATTTTATCTCAGTATTACCCAACACTTTTACATTAGCTGGGTACTGAATAGATTGTTTTCCTTGCCGTTTTTTGAATGTAGGATAGCCAGCGCGACCATCAAAAAAATTACGAAAAGCTACACCTAGATTAAGAACTGACTGCTGAAGGCATTGAGAATAACATTCAGCAAGCCATTCAAACTCGTTCTTCCATAGAGGTATACACTTTTTCATCGACATGGCTGTAACGCCTTTGCCAGTTTCTTGATAAGTTGCAGTCATCGTAGCCAAAGACTGGTTCCAAACCCAGCGCGCACATCCAAAAGCCTGAGCAAGATGAGCTTCCTGGGCTTCGGTGGGGTAGATTCGGACTTTAACAGCTTTTAGCATGATTCCTTGATTGACCTAATTAAAATAATCACAAGGAGTTTGGCAAAAAGCAATAGGTTTGCTCATTTCCTTATCCAGCCTCAAACCCCAAACGCTGCGCGTTATGTGGCTCGGCTGCAATCGTCAATTCGCTCGGCTTTCATCCCGACGTTCATCCTTGATCGGATAGAGCGCGGGGCTTCCCGCCTGTAAGCTAAAATAGGAACAAAGACAGAGCGATCGGGAGAAACAGTTATCGAAACCATCTACGGCAATCTTCAGGGTTTAAAGTCCAGCCAGCTCAAGCAACTCGAAAAGCTTTACCACCAAAGACTACCGGGCGATCGCATCACCACGGCAGAATTCGCACAGCGCGTCGCCGCCATCAGTACCGAAATCGACAAGCCAATCTGCACCTACATCAACCGTCGCGGACAAGTAATTCGCGTCGGCGTCGGTACGCCCCGCCAAACCCAGATTGCACCCCTAGAATTGCCCCGCTACGGAGGAGGTCGCCTCAGTGGCATTCGCTGCATCGCCACCCACTTGAAGCCCGAAATCCCTAGCGAAGCAGCCATCACCGCCATGGCAATTCAGCGCCTCGATGCCCTGGTTTGGCTGACTCTAAGCGGCGGAGGATTTCAGCGCCGCGGCGGCGGTGCGGCCGGTTACATCCAAGACACTTATCTGGTTCACCTGATACCCCAGGGAGACCGACCAAATTTTGAGTTCTCTGTGTTGAGCGCTAAGTTAGAACCAGCTTCAACTAAAACAGAGGAAATAGAAGAGCCTTTAATTCAAAACTCACCAATCAAAACTCAAAACTTTCCCTGGAAAATATCAGAACCACTGAGTTTGGACGACCTCGCAGACCAAGACTTTCTGGAGTTGGTGGAAGGACTCGAAGCAGATTTTCAAGCAGAATTTGTCGCCAAACAAGTAGATGCAGACCAAGACAAAGTGCTGCTGGTTGGTGTGATGACTCAGCACATGACTCTGCTGGATTTTGAGGACGGACTCGCAGAAATCACGCGGCTGGTGGAAAGCGCCGGAGGTCAGGTATTGCAAACAGTGCGTCAAAAGCGATCGAACCCCCACCCGCAGACAGTCGTCGGCGAAGGCAAAATTCAAGAAATTTCCCTCACCGCTCAAACGATTAGCGCTAACCTCGTGGTATTCGATCGCGACTTGTCCCCCGCACAAATACGCAACTTGGAAATTCAGATTGGTATTCGTGTCGTCGATCGCACTGAGGTAATTCTCGACATCTTCGCCCAAAGAGCGCGATCGAGCGAAGGTAAATTGCAAGTAGAACTCGCTCAACTACAGTACAGCCTGCCCCGCCTGACAGGTCGCGGTCAAGCAATGTCGAGACAAGGCGGCGGTATCGGTACCAGAGGCCCCGGGGAAACTAAACTCGAAACCGAACGCCGGACGATCGCCAAACGCATTTCAAGATTGCAGCAAGAAGTAAATCAACTCCTAGCCCACCGCTTCCGGCTGCGGCAGAACCGGCACCACATGGACGTACCCTCAGTCGCGATCGTCGGCTACACCAATGCAGGTAAATCGACTCTGCTCAACCTGCTCACAAATTCCGAGGTCTACGCAGCCGACCAATTATTTGCCACCCTCGACCCCACCACCCGAAAGCTGACGATTCCTGGCGCCCTCACCGGAGAACCGCTGTCGATCGTCCTCACAGATACAGTGGGCTTTATTCGCGAACTTCCCCTCTCATTGATCGACGCTTTTCGGGCTACCCTCGAAGAAGTTACAGATGCCGATGCTTTGCTGCACCTTGTCGATCTTTCGCATCCCGCGTGGCAGAGCCAAATTCGCTCCGTCATGAATATTTTGACAGATATGCCCGTAACTCCCGGGCCTGCCCTTGTAGTATTTAACAAAATCGATGCCGTAGATGGAGATACTCTTGCTCTCGCCCGAGAAGAGTTTCCTCAAGCCGTATTTATTTCGGCCGCCAAAGGTCTCGGCATGGAAAGCCTGCGCGATCGACTAGCCCAGCTCATTCAATACGCCCTCTACCCTCGGTAAATACTTAAATATTCCTTTTCAGTAGTTGACATTCGGGAATACACGTACATATACTGAGGACAGATCTCGTCGAAGCATGAGACTATAAAAGAATAGTCAGATTGTGGATTGCTAATTAGAATACAGCAGATATAGTTTGCGATCGGTTACATACTTAACTTCAGGAGGCGGCGCTCAAGGTTGATTAACAGTAAGACTTTTTCGGACATTTGCACGGACGATCGCTTACATTTGTCATAGGTCTTCGTATCATATAGAGTCAGTAACTCTAGGCTCAAGCCACTGAGCTTGTTAGAGAGATCGAGCAAGCTGTACTGACGGGCCTCAGACCTTCGAGGTCTACGTTATTTGGGTCACGACACCCTGTGGATGCGAAGCTAGTCCCTTGCTCTGTCGAAGCGTGGTTAAACAGTTCTAAAGTCACGCTTTACACTGCTGCTAGCCGGAAAAAGCCCTTATAACTTTGGCGAAGCTAACATTACCCGAAAGGGATTTGGAGACAACCATATCGACCTAGAGCGGCAACCATACCCCTCTAACCCCGCAAGGGGATTCAAGGCGGTTGAAACCGCGCCCGTCGTTTCCCTCTCAGGACTAAAGTCTCGCTCGTTTCCCACTTACCGAGCTATTTTATGAATTTACCCACTCAGATGTAGGTGAAAAACCTTGGTAGTACGCAACCGCTATATAAATAAGTTGCCTCTACAGTATCAAAGCAAATAATCAGATTGGCTAATAGCGCTAAGCGATAACCAAGCTGAACGCAAGAATATAAGTGCTTGTAGAAATTTTTACGGGCATAGGTTGATAGGCCTTGGTTGAGATCCGATCTCAACTTATGTATTTGTTAGCAAATGTTAGCAAAAAAGTATCGGTAAAAACTCTCTTTTAATAGCTGTAAGGGCTGTTAGCTCAGAGGTTGCCAGACGGTGCAAACCACCCTAGGCGACTAGGGTCAAATAAAATAAGACGACCAAAGTGTTTGGGCGATCGCCTCAAGCGCTATACTATCTTTTACAGGCGTCCGGGAGAGAAAACATCAATTTATGGTAAGAACTCTAAAATCTATGCCCGCCGTGCAGCGCTAATCTCTAGCACTACTTCTATTCTCCGATTTTACCACTGTTTAACTAAATAGTTATGTGTACGCCACTGGCAAAACTAGCAATTGGACTCTCTGCCACAATGGCAACAGGGTTCTACTATCTAGCTGCCGCCCCTCCGGCTTCAGCAGCAGTCGATGTGTGCGGGCCCGGAAACTATTCAAGTGCCTGCGTCCCTGATAATTCCCTCAGCCCTCAATCACCAACACCCGTACCAGTCGAAGTACCGACATCACCTGCACCCGTGCGAGACGCGGTACCGGAAGCGCTGGTAGATCCAGCACCGATACCGATCGTACAACCTGTAGTGCCGGAAGTGCCGGTAGTCCAATCACCAGGCCCTATAATAGTAGAGCCCGCAGTACCGGAACCACCGGTAGCCTCACCACCACCATCAACCCCGATACCGATATTACCCACGCCGGTCATACCACCGGTCATACCACCGGTATCACCATCGCCATCGCCAGTTCCGCCGATACAGGTGCCATCGCCGATATTGCCAAACTACATAAACCCCCCCGTCATTAGAAGAACAACTATCCCAGAACCCGGTACTGTGGTAGCACTCCTGCTGACAGGCGCAGGAATCATCTGTTCCACCAGAAAACGAAACAAGCAGGTCGGTCAGCAACGGTAAGCAGGCCCAAGCTGCTGCTTGTTTTCAACATCTCTCCGTTTCTTGAAGCGCGAGTGTTTTTTTGTTTTTAGGTGAAATCATAAAAAATGTATTATAAAACTTTATTAAGTTTGTAAGCAGTAGTAAGCAATAGTAGTATCATATAGTCAAAATGGTAAACTGAGAGAATTATTGCGATTGTCAAAAA
>NZ_JAEQCF010000181.1:0-5895 GCF_020738625.1 Microcoleus sp. PH2017_09_SFU_O_A | reverse complement strand
AGCGGTAGCGAATCTCAGAAAAAATACTCTCCATCAAATTACTACTTACTTAGGCAAAAACCACGCAACGATAGTAGTAGAAAATTTGAATGTTTCGGGAATGCTAGCTAATCACAAACTAGCTCAAGTTATCGCTGACTGTGGATTCTATGAATTCAAACGTCAGCTAGAATACAAAGCTAAAAAGTTTGGCTGTGAAATAATCATTGCCGACCGCTGGTTCCCTTCGAGTAAAACCTGTTCAAACTGCGGACATATTCAAGATATGCCCCTAAAAGAAAGAACCTACGACTGTGAAAGTTGTGGTCATTCGATGGACAGGGATTTGAACGCAGCAATTAATTTATCGCGCTTGGCTTTCATCGTGAAAGCTTACGGAGGGATAACCGCTCCCATGCTCCCGATGAAGTAAGAAGCAAATGTCTAGACTTGTCTAGGATTTGTATAGCAGAACGCCAGATGCTGAGATTGACGGTGAGATTTCCGAATTTAAGGAGTTGACAAAATCTACTAAAAACATCAGATACCGACTTCAAGAAGGAATCAGCAGGGCAAAGAATCAAGGTGCAGCAGCCGTTATTATTCACATCAACCGAGATAGTTATGAATTTTGGAAGATAAACGATGGCATCAGAAAAGCTTTTTATTCGGACGAAAGACAACTTATCCAGAATATTATATTAGTATTCAACAGCGAAGAAGTACAACAGATTACTAGGGAGGAATGGGAAAATGGAAGACGTTTTTAATGAATTTGAAGAAGTTATACAAACTGGCTTAAAAAATAATATGCCGCGAGAGGCGAAATTGATTACAGTTGGGCAAATTGTTTATGCAGTTACTCGTGATGAGCTGACAAATAAAGAAGGTTTGCAACTGGAAGAGATGTTGGGCGGTAGAGAACAATGGAAAGAGGCACTTGAGTATAGTATTTTTGGCTATCCAGTAGATACAGCAACTCCATCTTTTGATAAACCTCTAATTATTGCCGGCAAAACATTTCATTCTCGCTTGATGACGGGGACGGGAAAATATCGCAGCATTGCCGAAATGCAGCAAAGTGTCAACGCTAGCCGATGCGAAATTGTGACTGTGGCTGTGCGGCGAGTGCAAACAAATGCTCCCGGTCATGAAGGATTGGCAGAGGCTCTTGATTGGACTAAAATTTGGATGCTGCCGAATACTGCTGGTTGTCAAACGGCGGATGAGGCGGTTAGAGTGGCTCGTTTGGGCAGGGAAATGGCGAAGCTTTTAGGGCAGGAAGATAATAATTTTGTTAAGTTAGAAGTGATTCCGGATGCTAAATATTTGCTGCCCGATCCGATCGGCACTTTGCACGCCGCAGAGCAATTAGTCAAAGAAGGTTTTGCCGTTTTGCCTTACATCAATGCCGATCCGCTGCTAGCAAAACGCCTAGAAGAAGTCGGTTGTGCGACTGTCATGCCTTTAGGTTCGCCCATCGGTTCGGGGCAAGGGATCAATAATGCTGCCAATATTCAAATCATTATTGACACGGTGAATATCCCTGTGGTGGTGGATGCAGGGATCGGCACTCCCAGCGAAGCGGCCCAAGCCATGGAAATGGGCGCTGATGCACTTTTGATTAATTCCGCGATCGCCAATGCTCAGAATTCTCCGGCAATGGCCAAAGCAATGGGAATGGCCGCAGAAGCGGGACGTTTAGCGTACTTAGCAGGAAGAATGCCGGTCAAAGATTACGCGATCGCCTCTTCCCCCGAAACAGGTACTGTCACATCAAAATAAATTCCCGAATTTTTCAGGCACTTCGATCGCGTTTTTTTGGTACAGTGATGGCAATCAAAAATATTGAGGATTGTTGCCAATGCCTTATACTACCGAAGAAGACGGACGCTTGAACAACTTTGCCAAAGAGCCGAAGATGTACGACGCCGTACCTCCCAACAAGAACCAGCAACGGAACTACATCATCCTGGGTGTTGCCGCCGCGCTGTTAGTAGCCGGTTTGGTGTTTGTGGCTGCTTCTGTGTAAAAACTGACCTGACACTCAAAGCTGCTTCAAATCGCTATTTTAAATAATCATTCAACAAACCATGTTTCCCAACCAATGGTATAGCCTTTCTCAAAAAGGTGAGGTATGACTGACAGGTTATATAACCACTGAAACCAAGAGGGCTCTCTTCCCAACAACGTCCGCGAATATGAGAGCTTGATCCGCTATAGTTGCAACAGTCCTGAAGCGTGCCGAGCGAGCTGGAAGACTAAACAAGACAAGCAGAAATAGGGTTTTTTCCTTTCGGCGTTCAGGTTCAGGGGCGATCGTTGCAATTAATCAGACCGAATCGTCACAAATATAAAAAAATTGCTAATTGAAAATCTACAATCATGCAGGTCATCAACGGTGCGATTGACGGCCGAACTCGTCGGTGTTGCGAGTTAGGAGCGATTTCAACTCTACAATCCCAAATCTAAAATCTACAATCTACATTCCCAAATCTACATTCCCAAATCTAAAATCTAAAATCTAAAATCTAAAATCGCCAGACCGTGATGTCTATTCCTTCCCAAAAAGTTTCTAGCTCGAACAAGCAGATCTATCAACGCTTGAAACAGGCGATCGACCTCAACTTACGCCGTCAAATTTTTATTGCCGCCTGCGACGACCTGTGTTTGCGGGACTGTCTGGCGGCCCGCTTGCAGGCAGAATTAGCCGCCGAGGGCGCCGACTCGATTTCTCGTCCCTACCCGATCGACTATCCCCGATTTGTCAGTTTGGAACTCGACGTGAGCGATCCCAATCCTTGGGACTCGATCGCCGCATGGCTGACTCAACACCCACTGCCCCGAAACGGCGGCAGCTACAGCCGTTTGCCGGGATTTCAAATTCTCGGGGCCGAACACCTGACCAGGCACTCACCAGCCGTGCAGTGGTCGTTCCTGAGCTATTTGAGAGACATCGAAGCAAACCTGCAAATGTGCGAATCTACTCTGTTGCTGTGGGTGTCGCGCCCTTGGTTGAGTTCGATCGAGCAATCGGCCCCGGAATTTTGGCAATGGCGCACCGGAGTATTTGAGTTTGAAGGCGAACCAACTCCAGCTAAGGGCGACTTCGGGCACTCGGAAGACTTCGGACACTCGGAAAACTTCGGAAACTTGCGGGACAACGGAGACTATGGCGACCAACTTTTAAAATATTTAAAGTCTTCTGAAGAATCCTCAATTCCCGATTCCCCATCCCCCATTCCCGATTCCCCATCCCCCATTCCCGATTCCCCATCCCCCATTCCCGATTCCCCATCCCCCATTCCCGATTCCCCATCGATTCCCCATCCCCCATTCCCGATTCCCCATCCCCCATTCCCGATTCCCCATCCCCCATTCCCGATTCCCCATCCCCAATTCCCGATTCCCCATCCCCAATTCCCGATTCCCCATCTCCCATTCCCGATTCTGAACCCGCCACAACAGATTCTAAATCCGTCGAACTGGCAGATTTGGTGCTAGCAGCGGCTTCTCAGGAGTTGGAAGTAGAAGATAATCCCGCATCGGAAGACAATTTTCTGCCGCTGCAAACCCTGCAATATATTGCATTGCTGCAAGAACATGAGTGCTGTTCCGAAGCTTTGGCTTTGGCTTATCACAGTTTGGGAAATTACTACCGCGATCGGATTCTGGGCGGAGATTCCTCCCCGCAAAACCTGACAATTGCCATTCGCGCGATCGAGCAAGTGATTGCATACCTGGAACTCGACGACAACTCCCAGGAAAATCAACCACTAACCGAGGAATGCGCGCGGCTAATTTCCCAATTGACACAAAACTTAACTCAGTACGCCGAGGAGTCCCACAGCCTACCGCCAATTTCCGATCTGATCAACGATCTCGGTACTTTCTACTGGATGCTGTCGCGCGATCGCACGCAGCAGCATAACGCAGCCGATCCGGTATCCTGCCTCGAACGCAGCATCGCCCTCTACCTTGAAGGTTTGAACCGCACAGATGCCGACAGCGCACCCCAAACCCGCGTGAGATTAAACAAAAATTTGGGCATCGCTTCGGCAGATTTAGCCCGCTATCAAGATAAGACAGAGAACTTGCAGCAAGCAGTTGCAGCTTACCAACAAGCGCTACTAGATTTAGACCCGGCGGCGGAGCCCCAGCAGTACGCGGCGGCTCAGAATAATTTGGCGACAGCATACTGGAATTTAGCTCAAGATGGTCAGCCGATCGTCTATCTCAAAAGCGCGATCGCCGCTTACACCCAAGCCCTTTGCTGTTACAGTCCCGATCGAGAACCGCTCAACTATGCCGGAGTCCAAAACAACCTCGGTACCGCTTGCTGGAACCTCGCCCAGCACGAACCCTCAGAACTCTTGTTAGTCAGGGCGATTGATGCCTACCGCGAAGCCTTGAAATACCGCACCCGAGAATTGGTACCCGCAGCAGCAGCAGCCACCTACAACAATCTCGGTACCGCTTATTGGCATTTGGGGAACCAGTTCCAGCAGAAACAGGCCCGGACGGAATCTTTACAGCAGGCGATTACCGCCTACGAAGCTGCACTGGATATCGCCGGCCAGCTCGATCGAACCCAACTCACCTTTGACACCTGGGCCGCCCGCAACAATCTCGGACTAGCCCACTATCAACTAGCCACAGACCAAGATTTCGCCACCAACAAAGCCGCCCAAACCAGCCATCTAGAAGCAGCACTGCACCACCAGTTGCAAGTGTGTGCCGAATGGGGACAACATCTCAACGACAAAGGGTTAACATATGGAGATAAACTTAACCTGCAAGCCCCGCCAAACTCTCAAGCTGCCGATTCCCGGCAAACTGCATTGAGTTATATTGTGAAAACGATTAGAGCTTTCTATAGCGAATGTGGGCTGCAAGGCCAAAATCTAGCCTTATCCAAAGTACCTGGAGATTTATTGCCTGAAATCTTACGTAGGTTATAAGTATGGCTATAAATATGGCTACAACTATATAAAAGCTCAATTTTTTCGAGATTTGTATCCAGTTTTCTATTATTATGGCTGAATCTTCTTGCCTAATTCTTCAAACAAAGTTGTGGTCATGGCCCCTGTAAAAATCCTTGTGGTTGATGACGACCCGGCAATCCGAAATTTAATTCACCGTTTTTTGAGCCAGCAAGGTTATCAAGTTGAGTCGGCCGGAGACGGTCAGACTGGTCTGGAATTATTTGAGCAACTCAATCCTGACTTAGTAGTTCTAGATGTAAATTTACCCGATACTACTGGCTACAAACTCTGTCAAGAGATGCAAAAACGGACGGGCGTGTTTGTGTTGATGCTGACCAGCCGAACCGATGAAGCTGACAAAATGAAAGGGTTTGCCGAAGGCGCTGACGACTACATTACTAAACCTTTTAGTCTTGTAGAGATTGGAGCTCGCGTTGCAGCAATTTTGAAGCGCAAACGCCTTGTTACTCCGGCTCAACAACAAAGTCTGACCTTTGGAGAGCTACTAATAGATCCCGTCCGGCGCGAGGTAATTCTCGACAGTCAGATAGTTGCTTTGACGGCTTTAGAATTCGACCTGCTGTACTGTTTGGCAAGCAAACCCGGTCGCGTATGGAGGCGATCGGAATTGCTGCAAGAAGTCTGGGACTACGAGTATGTGGGAGCCGATCGCGTGGTGGATGTCCATATCGGTCAAATTCGCCGCAAAATTGAACCAGATACCAACCAAATCTCAATGATTCAAACCGTCCGGGGAGTAGGTTACAAGTTTGAGCCAAAAACCTAGCAGTATTCGGCATTCGGCAGCCGGATCTGTAGGGACAAGGCTGTAGGGGTTTGAAACTGTAACTTAATTTATGGACAAAGCTACCCATCCTTGACTATTTGGGTAGCTTTGTCCGCAACTCGGGCGATCGCACGAGACTATTTG
>NZ_JAEQCF010000090.1:0-31532 GCF_020738625.1 Microcoleus sp. PH2017_09_SFU_O_A | reverse complement strand
TATTTAATTGTACCTTTGTCCTTAAAGTACCGTTGCCGACTTTCGTAAGTCCCGACATTAAACAGATTGTTTGACCACCTCAACAGTTGCTCGACAATGATTTTGTCGAGTCCTGTTAAATGCCAAAGGTCTCTTTGTACTGCGTACATCTTTTTTTACCCTCCTTGATTGATTTTACTAGAATTGGTAAATATTTAACTGGCAGGATCAATCCTGCAATGCCCTTTCATCCCTGGACTAAAGTCCCAGGGTTTTCACGGTATTTCTTATAAAACGATGACAAACCAGCTAAATTTAACATGGACAGAGGCTGGGGTTCGTCAAACTCAGACGATTCTAAACGAACAGCCAAGCAAAAACCCGGGAAGCGTGAGACTCGGACGCGACCCAGCGCAGTGCGATATAGTATTTTCGGATTCGAGCGTATCGGGGTTGCACGTCGAAATATTTTTTAATCGCGAATTGCAGGAGTATGCAGTGCGGAATTTGCGCGCCAGCAATCCGCCCCTGGTAGACGGAAAAATTCTCGCCTCGGGCGAAGCAATATTGAAATCCGACAGCCGCATCCATTTAGGCCAAGTGGAAATCGAGGTGAATGTAACTGAGGTGCACTTAGCCGCGCCGCTGACAGTTTTGCTTGGGGCGCCTCCGGTGCAAATTTCTTCCCCGCCGACGCAGCCTTCTATTTACGGTTTGCAGTGTCCCAAGTGCAGCCGCGTTTCGCCTTACGCGCAGTTGAGTGCGGGGTGTCCGTGGTGCGGTACTTCTTTGGCGGCGGCGGCGAGTGTGGTGCTGTCTCCTTGAGGGAAGAGAAAAAGCCAGAATCGCGCGATCGCTCTTTTGTTCGATCGCGCGATCGCCAATGCTAGGATCTTGCTGGCAACGGCATCTAATTTTTACTTCCTGACACTTTTGGGACTGCATTCAATCGAAAATCTCAAATATCAGGGGCGAAATAACGAGAAATCTACAGATATTCTCGGTTTCTAGCCCCCATGCACCTAAAACTATTAAAGTTTTTGAGATAGGCCCCGAGATCAAATCAAATCTCTCAAATTCAAAAATCTTTTTTCCCAGAAAGCTCAAAGCCGACGGCTGATGTTTAAAAAATAATAATGAATCCTCAACCCTTGCACCTGCGACTTACTTGGAAAGATACAGCTACGGGGGATTGTCGCTCCCCGATACTCGAATTGCCCATCGCTTTGGGACGTATTTTTGAAGGTATGCCCTCCACCATCAACGGTGAGCGAGTTTCTCGAATTCCCCTCAAAAGCAGTCAAGTGTCTCGGTTTCACGCTGTGATTGCCACCGAAGGCGACAGTATTGTAGTTACTGACACCGGCAGTCGCAACGGTACTTTTGTCAACGGCACCCGCCAAACCCGGTGCGTGCTGGCAAATGGCGATATGCTGCAAATCGGGCCCTACAAGATAGCCATTTCATTTACTGTTAATTCCACAGAAACCCAGTCTGTCAATTCTCACATTTTCTTTAACCCGCAGACCAATAGGCCAGACCCCGCGTTGGGGCAGCCCATGGTGTCGCCGGTGCCTCAAACAAATAGTAGGGGAGAATTTCCGCCGATCGCATTTTTGCAGGCAAATCAAGTCACAATGCGATCGATCCAATCTATGGGACTCCCGGTTGAAGAAATTGATTGGGCTGCTGTTGGTGGCGGTTTGGGCAGCTTGATTTGGGTGGATTTGCTGAGAATTTGCGGCGTGAAGGTCGATCGAATTGCCGTTCTGGGCATGGAAGAGCAACCTTACGCCCGTTACCGTCGGTTGTGCCTGAATTCTCAAATTCCGCTCAGGGAAAGGCTGCGATCGAATTCTGACTCGTGTCCAGACAACATTTGGGGCTGGCCTCCCTATGCTGTGCGGGAAGCTTGGCAGGAATTGCGGAAAGGGCGGTTGATGGTGTCGCTGAAGTTGATGTGGCAGGTGTTTGCGGAACCGACTTTTGCCGAAACTTATACGCCGCGCGCCGGAAATGTGTTTGATTCGATTGACAGGGAAACTGTGCGTATCGGGTGGAATCAGATGTTTCGCTACGGGAGAGTGCGGGCGATTCGCCAGACAGATGACGGTAGGTACGCGATCGCTTATTCTCGATCGAATGCCAACCAGCGCGATCGTGCTTTTTTAATCGCCAAATACGTACACTTAGCCACCGGCTATCCCGCCATTCAATTTTTGCCCGACTTGCAAGAATATCGCGAAAAAACCCAGGATTTTGAGTCGGTTGTCAACGCTTACGAAAGTCACGACGGCGTTTACGAAAAGTTGGAGGCGAGGGGCGGCAGCGTTTTAATTAGAGGGCGGGGAATTGTGGCTTCGCGGGTGGTGCAGCGAATTTATGAAGCGCGACAGCGAAATGCCAACATTCAAGTATTGCATTTGATGCGATCGCCCAAACCTCAAGGTAACAAATTTAACCTCACCGTGCGAGTCGTCGAAAATCACTATGAATTTCAACCTTTCAACTGGCCCAAAGCCTGTTGGGGCGGCGAACTCCGCGTACTTTTGGAAAAAGCCAAACCCGAATTTCGCCCGCAGTTTCTCGGAGACTGGGGCGGCACTACCACAGCCAATCGCAGCGACTGGCGGCGGATAGTCAAAGAAGGTTTAAGTCAAGGATGGTATCAAATTACCTTCGGGGAAGTCGAGCGAGTCGAGCGCGACAGTCAAAACCGCACCGTGACTTACATTCAAGAAAAGGATCTCAAAGGGCAAATTAAGTTACAAGCTGATTTTATTATTGACGCGACAGGTTTGGACGCTAAGGTAAAAACCAGCCCCCTGCTAGAGGATTTGGTAATTCAATACAATCTTCCCCTCAACAATTTGGGGCGTTTGAGTGTTAACAACGATTTTGAAGTGCCCGAATTGCGGAACGCCTCCCCCAACAACCCAGAAGGGCGGGTGTACGCAGCGGGCGCGATTACTTTGGGCGGGCCTTACGCGCCCGTAGACAGCTTTTTGGGCTTGCAATACGCCGCCCTGCGTTCCGTTGAAAGTCTGGCCGCTAACGGAGTTCCGGGTGTTGGGAAATTGAGCGTTTGGCGATCGTTCTTACAATGGTCAAAGTGGATTTTAAATAAATCTCCCGGCTAAATTGAAAAAGTTCGGTAACGGATTTTGTAGCGGATTTAACGGATGTAAAAGAGCTTCGCATTCAACCTCAAATCCCAATCCCCAATCCCCAATTCAAAATCCCCAATTCAAAATCGCCAATCCCCAATCCAAAATTCAAAATCCCCAATCTAAAATCCAAAATCTAAAATCTAAAATCGAATGACCCCCACCTTATTCGGCCGCTGGCAAACTCGGTTACTGCTATTTGCAACCATCGGCGTTTTAGTAACCCTGCCATTTTTTCTAGGTTTAATCACTTCCACATCAGGTGCAATCTTTTTCTTAATTTTAGGTTATGTAGCAATTTTTGGCATCGGCTGGGATATCTTATATATCTACATCCAGCAGTTTCGCTGGGATCGAGATTGGCCCGGCGCATTTCAATTAATCGCCGGGATTTGGGAAGCACTTTTTGTGTTATTTTTAATTAAAATTATCGGTTTGCCGGGAATACCGCGAGAAAATTTTGACTTAACAGCTTTTGCATTGCATTACAGTTTAGTGTGGCTGGCTATTTATCTAGCATCGCAAACACTGATGCGGATTTTCTTTCCCTACTGGCGTTTCCGAGGCGGCCAATGGTTTTAAGAATAGAGTTGAATTTCATAAATCTTTGAGGAGAGAAGGAAACCGCAGATGTCAGGCAGATTGACGCAGATGAACGCAGATATTTTTGAGAGAGGAAAGCGCATGAAGACAATGTTGTTGTCTAATAGTTTTGACCAGGGAAACGGCACTGCCGTGTCCGGCGCGGGGTTCTGCGACTTTTAGCAATAGTCAGGTGCAAGCCCAACCGAATTTATAGTAAGCTTAGTTTAAAATAACTGGGATGATTTAATGTACCGTTCTCCCTGTATATTCTCCTTTTTTTCCGGTTCGGGATTCCTTGACCTCGGTTTTGAATTAAATGGGTTTCATGTAGCCTATGTCAATGAAATTTTCCCACCTTTCATGCAAGCATACCGCTACTCTCGGCAGTGCCTGAATTTGCCGCTACCAGAATACGGATACTGCGAAGGCGAGGAAGCAGATGTCACTCAACTTGTAGGGGGAAAACCAGCTTCTCGCCTGCGGGAATTGATGCAGGATGCCCGCCAGCATCACGATATTGTGGGATTTATCGCTGGGCCGCCTTGTCCAGACTTTTCTGTGGGTGGTAAAAACCGAGGGCAGGAAGGAGATAAAGGCAAACTTTCAGCTTCCTACATTGAATTGATTTGCCAGCAGCAGCCGGATTTCTTTTTGTTTGAAAATGTCAAAGGTTTGTGGAGGACAAAAAAACATAAAGCTTTTTACGACGAACTCAAGCTTAAGTTGGCTGATTCGGAATATTTTTTTGTGGAACGTTTAATAAATGCGATCGAATATGGAGTACCGCAGGATAGAGACCGAATTATTTTGATTGGCTTTAAAAAAAATCTTGTCAAAAATCTGGGGATTATTCTAGATGAAACCAGCCCAATGTTACCTGAAAATTTATTCCCCTGGGAAACTCAGATATTATATCCCAAATCAGAAGTTTTTTGTCATCCTTGGTCTGAAAGAAATGCTTTTGTACGCGATGGTTTTTTGCCTTGTCCCGATGGCATCACCCAAGAATTAACAGTTGAGTTTTGGTTTCAAAAAAATGATGTTCTCAACCATCCCAACGCTGAACATTATTTTCAACCAAGAGCAGGTATTAAAAGGTTTGCTGAGGTCGATGAGGGAGACGATTCAAAAAAATCTTTCAAGCGCCTGCACCGCTGGCGTTATTCGCCGACTGCTTGTTATGGAAATAACGAAGTTCACTTGCACCCTTACAAAGTTCGCAGGCTTTCTGTTGCTGAAACACTAGCTATTCAGTCTCTACCAAAAGAGTTTGCACTGCCGGATAATATGACATTGACGAATATGTTTAAAACAGTTGGAAATGGAGTTCCTTACTTGGCTGGGCAAGGTATTGCTAAAACTATTTTACATTTATATCATAGGTTTGTAGTTTGTAGGGTGTGTCGCCTGCGATAAATCTCTGCATCACAATCGACAATCTAATGGCGAAGCACCACCAGCACCAGCTATTGTAAACAAACCCCAAAATATATTGTAGCAATATTTTTCAGCAATGGTATTAATCGCCGCGCCTCACACACCCTAAAGGTTTGTGAAAGTTGTTTTTCAATAAATTAAGAACAAGAAAAGTTCACAAAGGGTTGAGACTTGTTATATAATAGTTGGTTAAGGTTGAAAACCTAGATTTTTTATTTTCCTGCAATTCGCCATGACTGTTAAACCCCGCCGCTATCACATTACCACTTTCGGATGCCAGATGAACAAAGCCGACTCCGAACGGATGGCTGGCATTCTGGAAAATATGGGCTTTGAGTTCTCGGAAGACCCGAACGACGCTAGTTTGATTCTCTACAATACTTGCACCATTCGCGATAATGCCGAACAAAGAGTTTATTCTAACCTGGGAAGGCAAGCTCATCGCAAGCGTAAAGAACCGGGTTTGACTTTAGTTGTAGCTGGATGCGTGGCGCAACAGGAAGGTGAGGCGCTGTTACGGAGAGTGCCGGAATTGGACTTAGTAATGGGGCCGCAACACGCTAACAGACTTGAAGATTTGCTGGAACAAGTTTTCCAGGGAAATCAAGTTGTGGCGACTGAAGCTGTGGAGATTATGGAGGATATTACTAAGCCTCGTCGCGACAGCCAGGTGACTGCTTGGGTGAATGTAATTTATGGCTGCAATGAACGCTGCACTTATTGTGTTGTGCCAAATGTTCGCGGGGTTGAACAGTCGCGAATTCCGGAGGCTATTCGGGCTGAAATGGAGGAGTTGGGCCGTCAAGGTTACAAGGAAGTGACTTTGTTGGGGCAGAATATTGATGCTTACGGGCGCGATTTGCCGGGGACGAAACCGGATGGTAGCAACCTGCATACTTTGACTGATTTGCTTTATTTTGTGCAGGATGTTCCTGGTGTCGATCGCCTGCGTTTTGCTACTAGCCACCCTCGCTATTTTAATGAACGATTGATTAAGGCTTGTGCGGAGTTGCCGCAGGTTTGCGAACATTTTCACGTGCCTTTTCAGTCGGGAGATAATGAGATTCTGAAGGCGATGTCTCGGGGTTATACTCAGGAGAAATATCTGCGAATTGTTGATATGATTCGCCGTTATATGCCTGATGCTTCGATTACGGCTGATGCGATTGTCGGGTTTCCTGGGGAGACGGAGGCGCAGTTTGAGAAGACTCTGAAGTTGATCGAAGATGTTGGTTTTGATTTGGTGAATACTGCTGCTTATTCGCCTCGCCCGGGAACGCCTGCTGCGTTGTGGGAAAATCAGTTGAGTGAGGAGGTAAAAGCCGATCGCCTGCAACGTATCAATCATGTCGTGACAACAACGGCTATGGAGCGATCGCAGCGCTATTTCGGGCGCACGGAGGAGGTTTTGGTGGAAGTCCAAAATCTCAAAGATCCAACTCAGGTGATGGGGCGCACTCGCGGCAATCGTCTCACATTTTTTAAGGGGGATATTGCACAATTGGCTGGTAAGATTGTGCGTGTTAAAATTACTGATATTCGCGCTTTTAGTTTGACTGGCGAAATGCTGGAAAATCTAAATTAGATTGCGAATTTAATTTCTTTTCCTCCCTTCCATATCCACTAACTCAAAACTATTCCCCGTTCCCCTGATTAAAATGGAAAAACCAATTCGCATTTTACTGCAAACAACGATTCCAACAACTGAGGATGACTGGAGTATCGAGCGTTTCTCTTTGTTGCGAGACTATTTGGCTAATCTGAAGGACGATCGGGGAAATCAATTATTTCAAGTAATGGCAAGAAACCGCGAATCAAATATAGAAGGGAATGACCCAATCCTAAGCAGTTTGGGAGAATCAATATTTGACGAGCTGTGGCTGTTTGCTGTTGATGTAGGAGACGGTTTGACTGAAAAAGATTGTGCGGGAATTAAGGCTTTTCACCAACGGGGCGGGGGGATTTTGGCAACTCGCGACCATCAAGATTTAGGTTCGTCTATCTGCACTATTTCTGGTGTGGGGGCTGCACATTTTTTTCAAACTAAAAATCCCGATCCAGATCCATCGAAACATTGCATAGATGATGTTGATACTACTAATATTTCTTGGCCTAACTATCATTCTGGACGCAATGGGAATTATCAGAGAATTATCGCGATCGATCCGGTACATTCTCTTTTGAAAAGGCCTGGTGCTTCTGCCGAAGCGATCGAGTTTTTTCCGGCTCATCCGCATGAAGGTGCTGTGGGTGTCCCCCCAGGCGATCAGTACGGTAGGGTAATTGCACAAGGGAAAAGTTTGGTGAGCGATCGCATTTTTAACCTCGCTGTTGCTTTCGAGTGGCCTCCCGATACGATCGGAAATCAGCTCGGACGTGGAGTGGCTCAATCGACTTTTCATCACTTCTGCGATTATAATTGGAATTTGGATATGGGTTGTCCAAGCTTTGTGACTGAACCGCCGGGAAACACTATGCAAACAGAGTCACAGGCTTTAGATGATATCAAAACTTATGTCCGCAATTTAGCTTTGTGGCTGGCTGGAACACCGCAATAAAACTCTAATACGAAAAAAGAGTCTAAATAACATGACACAAAATTCTGAATTTGACAAGACGCAAAATTCAATTCCTCAAGTGGAATTGCCGCAGCCAAACGAACGTGGAGAGTATAAAAGAACATCTCACCGATATTGGGAAGCCACAGATTCAGACCCCAACGGTGTTAAATGTCGCATGGGCCCGCACTCTATTCAGGAAATAGAAGACCCTGGAAGCAAGGTAAATTTAAATATTGGCAGTTGGCCTGTAGTTGGTACTTTGAAACCAGGGCAGAATTTTGAAATCTATCTGGGCCCTAGCGGATTGGGGGTTTTGTACGATGCCCAACGTCAACCTTGGTTTTTTATAGAAAAAAGTGAGGGTACCGGCGCGCCGAGTAATTGTTTTGTGCCGGCTAACAGCAGATTTGTCAAACCAATACAGCCCCAGTAACCTCCATAGATAATATTTGCTAGAGTCTCGGAGTCTTTTAACAAGATATATTTTTTTACCGCAGAGAGCGCAGAGGACACAGAGGAAGAGTGGAAGGGAGGGGATAGGTAGTCTTAAAGCGTTCATTTCTGCGTTGGCTGCGCTCTCTGCGTGTATATTTATCAAAAAGTATCGGGAGTATGGAAAAATGACGAAGATGCGGATCGGGTTACTCTTCGGCGGGCGATCGGGCGAACATGAAGTCTCTATTAGTTCGGCAAGGGCGATCGCCCGTGCCCTCGCTGCTGACGAAAATGCTTCTAAATACGAAGTTCTGCCCTTTTACATCCAAAAAGACGGCCGCTGGCTGTCGGGAACATTACCGCAGCAAGTCTTAGCCGCCGGCAAACCTCTGGAAATAGAGTCACAAGCAGGAGAAGCTTGGCAATTTCCTAATTTTAATGGAGTAGATGTTTGGTTTCCGGTTTTACACGGGCCTAACGGTGAAGACGGTACGGTGCAAGGATTGCTGAAATTATTGCAAGTTCCTTTTGTCGGTTCGGGGGTTTTGGGTTCGGCGATGGGAATGGATAAAATTGCGATGAAAATGGCTTTTGCTAACGCAGGTTTGCCGCAGGTAAAATACATCGCTGTCAATCGTTCCGAAATCTGGTCGAATCCTTGCGTTTTCCCCAAACTGTGCGACAAAATTGAAGCTGAGTTGGGCTATCCTTGCTTTATTAAACCAGCAAATTTGGGTTCGTCTGTGGGCATTTCTAAGGCTCGATCGCGCGCTGAGTTAGAAGCCGCTCTTGATGGCGCCGCCAGCTACGACAGGCGGATCATTGTGGAAGCTGGTGTGGTTGCTAGAGAGTTAGAATGTGCGGTTTTGGGCAACGATAATCCGAAAGCTTCAACGGTGGGAGAAATTAGTTTTCAAAGCGATTTCTACGACTACGAAACTAAATATACTGAGGGACAATCCGAGTGTTCAATTCCGGCAAAAGTCAGCAGTGCGATCGTCTCGCAAATCCAAGAAATGGCAGTGCAAGCATTCTTAGCCATTGACGCTGCCGGTTTAGCGCGGGTAGACTTTTTCTACGTTGAATCAACCGGAGAAGTTTTGATTAACGAAATCAACACTTTCCCCGGATTTACAGCTACCAGTATGTATCCTCAAATGTGGGCGCATGATGGTATTTCTTTCCCCGAATTAGCAGACCGTTTAATTCAATTAGCTCTCGAACGGCACGGCGAAAAAGCTTGAATTGTGAGCCTCAAACTCCTTTCCTAAAAATAGCAAAAAATAAGTTATTCCGCAGGTAATATATCCATACCAGCGTCAACGAGATAACATGGTTGTGGCAGGGAGTACCTGCCCACAGCCCAATTTCTGCTACTAGCAGAGCAAGTGGGAATTTTTAGCAGCCTGGTATAACTAAATGCAACATAAAATCGTTAACGGAGAACGGCGAATAGCAGCGTCAATCTCACATCTGGCATCTCAAATTTTAACTTGGTTAACTTAATGAGACGTTTCACTAAACTGCCGCAGTGGTGGACTTACGGACTGTTATTCCCTCTAGCGGTACTCAACTGCTGGTTAGCCCTCCTAGTGTTTGAATATTTTCGCGCTCTGATTACTGTTTTGGTAATCGCTACAGTGTTCTCTTTTTTGCTAGATTATCCAGTGCGTTTTCTGCGTAAATACGGGCTGAAGCGCGATCGCGCAGTTTTGTCGGTGTTGTTCGTAACTTTACTGATATTGGTGGTTTTAGGTGTCACTCTGGCTCCGATTCTGCTGAACCAAATCACTGAACTCGCTACTCGACTCCCAACTTGGATAGTTTCCGGTACAGAACAGATTGAAGCGTTCAATAAGTGGGCAGAAAATCGCAATCTTCGCATTGATGTTAGCGGTTTGACTACTCAATTGAGCGATCGACTTTCAACTCAATTGCAGTCTCTCACTGGCGAAATCCTCAAATTTGGCTTGGGTGCGGCAGACAGTCTGGTGAATTTTCTGCTGACAATAGTTCTGACATTCTACTTGCTCTTGCATGGCGATCGCGTGTGGGAAGGATTGTTTAAATGGTTTCCCTCCAAACAGAGCCTGCAATTGCGACAGTTGCTGGCGCGAAGCTTCCACAACTACTTCGTCGGACAAGCAACCTTGGCGGGTTTGATGGGACTGTCGATGACGGTGGCTTTTTTAATTTTGCGAGTTCCCTTCGGGCTGCTTTTCGGTTTGGGTGTCGGTGTAATGACGATGATTCCCTTCGGGGCACCTTTCAGTATTTGCGTTGTCAGTTTGCTGATTACACTAAGCAACTTTTGGCTCGGTGTGACAGTTTTAGCTGTCGCGACAGTCATAGAGCAAGTAATTGAAAGCGGGGTTGCTCCTCGATTATTAGGTGGTTTTATCGGCCTCAATCCGGTGTGGATTTTAGTGTCTCTGTTAGTGGGAGTTAAGGTGGCGGGAGTAGCAGGTTTGTTAGTTGCTGTACCGATGGCTGGTTTTATTAAGAATACTGTTGATATTTTGGAAACTTCCAGGAACAAGTCGAGGGAAATTGATGCGGTTAGTTCCATTGAACCCAATAAAGTTGAGAGCGGAGATTCCAACAGGGAAAAACTATGAAAAATAGACACAGTTTGCTTTCCTCCGGATCGCGAAAGCTAACGTTCTTCTCTTGGTTTTGCAAGAAGCATTTTTTATGGTAGTGCGAGCGTCCCCGCTCGCGTGCTTGTACAAGCACGCGAGCGGGGACGCTCGCACTGTAAATGCAAAACTGAAACGCTCCCCTTCTCTTGGGATAGTGTTAAGTGAACCGTATTGCGATCGAACCTACGGAAAATAATACTATTTTAGGATCGCGAATTAAATAACTGACAATTTTAATTGTTATTGTGGGATGGGCGTCCCGCCCGTCCAAAAAGTACGGGCTCTCCCGCCCATCCCACTTTCAAGAGTGGAAGTTATTTAATTCTCATTCCTTAGATTAACGTTCATAGCCGTAGGATAGGGATACATCGACAATCCTCAAGAAAGAGCGACTGTTTCGAGCGAGCAACGCACCGGTTTCATTGCAGGCTAAGGAAACAAACCCAACATTTTTGTTTGAGTTATGGGCTGCCGGTAGCAAGGCCATGAAGATTTTCCAGGAAATGCGGAATATGCGGATCCGTTACCGTAGTTGGTATTATCGCAGGTGTGGCAATTCGTCAGTCCTCACCCAGGGCGATCGCGCTGACCACCTAAAATCAACAATTTGCCTGCAACAGTCTGGTTTCTACTCCAGCCTGTAGGGTAAATCCCACCACCCAAACACATCTGATAAATGTTTCAATTAAAATGAAAGAACATTGAGTTCTAAGTTGATTGCACTAGGTGCTAAAACTACCAAACCATAATTATAAATTTCGCCCATTCTCCTAGCAAATTAATACTATGTCAACCCCCAAAAAATCTAATCAAACTCAACCTTCTCGTCGTTTTTCTGTGCCGAAAAAACTTGCTTTTTTATCCCTCGTTTTGCTCGGCTCCACGGCAACTGTCGGCTGCAACGCCCTAAATTCGCAAGTTCCTGGCAGTTCTAATGCTATCAAAGCCGAACAACCTGCAAGCGCAGCGCCAATCTCAGCTTTACCTGCAAATATATTGCCGAATCAAGACTCTAATTTTGTGACTAAAGTAGTGCAGGAAGTCGGCCCGGCAGTAGTACGAATTAACTCGTCTCGCACAGTGAAAAACCAAGCTCCAGAAGAGATTCCCGAACAATTCCGCCGCTTCTTCGATCCAGATTCTCCGATTGGGTCTCAGCCGGGAAATCGAGTACAACGAGGCTCTGGTTCGGGTTTTGTTTTTGGTTCCGACGGCCGCATTTTGACTAACGCTCACGTTGTTGATGGCGCCGATACGGTGACGGTAAAACTGAAGGATGGCCGTGAATTGGCAGGCAAAGTTTTGGGCGTAGATACAGTTACTGATGTGGCTGTTGTTAAAGTTGAGGCTACCGATTTGCCTGTGGTGAGTTTGGGTAAATCTGAAGATTTACAGCCGGGAGAATGGGCGATCGCGATCGGCAATCCCCTCGGTTTGGACAATACCGTGACTGTCGGTATTATTAGCGCGACAGGCCGTTCTAGCGCCGATGTGGGCGTTCCCGACAAGCGCGTCAGCTTTATTCAAACCGACGCCGCCATCAATCCCGGCAATTCCGGCGGCCCGTTGCTGAACCAGCGGGGTCAAGTTATCGGCATGAATACGGCGATTATTGAAGGTGCCCAAGGGTTGGGTTTTGCGATTCCGATCGATCGGGCCCAACAAATTGCCAACCAATTAGTCAGTACCGGAAAAGCCGAACATCCTTATCTCGGCGTTCGGATGTTGAGCATTACTCCCGAAGTCAAAGCAGAATTCAATAAAAATCCCAACGCCAAATTGAGGCTGACTGAAGATAAAGGCGTGTTAGTTATGGGAGTTGCAAAAAATTCGCCGGCGTCACAAGCTGGAGTGCGCGTTGCTGACGTGATCAAAAAAATCAACGGTACAGAAGTCACCGATGCTGGCAGCGTACAGCAAATTGTCGAGAAAAGTACAGTAGGCAAGGATATGCAGCTTGAGTTGAGCCGCAGCGGACAACCTGTGACTGTGGCGGTGACAACTGGTGCTTTTCCAGCGGGCCAGAAGCAGCAGTAGAATTGAAACTTTGAGTTTGCAGTCTGCTTGGGAACGGGCTCTCCGGCCCGTTCCACAAAAAAGTTAAATTCTGATGGAACCGGTAGTATTTTTAGGAACGGGCAAGATGCCAATTCCACAAGAAAGTTAAATCCTGGTGGGGTGGGCATCTTGCCCGCCCCGAATTTTTTATATAATGGGCTTCTCGCCCTGATTAGTGATTAAAAGGTATAAAAAATGGCTCACATCAATTTACGCCGCCCCGAAAATATCAGCGGTAATTTTTACGTAGATAGTAGCTGCATTGACTGCGATACTTGTCGGTGGATGGCACCGGAAGTCTTTACTCAAGCCGGAGAACAGTCTGCGGTTTACCAGCAGCCGACAAACGAGACAGCATCCATGCGAGGTCTCGCGGCTCTTTTGTCTTGTCCGACAAGTTCGATCGGCACTGTTGAAAAACCCAAAAACATCAAAGAAGTTCAACAAAACTTGCCAGCACTGGTAACAGACAATATTTACCACTGTGGCTACCATTCAGAAAAATCCTACGGGGCTGCTAGTTATTTGATTGTCCGTCCAGAGGGCAATATTTTAGTTGATTCTCCGCGTTTTGTGCCGCCGTTAGTGAAAAATATCGAAGCAATGGGTGGCATTCGCTATCTATATTTAACTCACCGGGATGATGTGGCAGACCATCAAAAATACCGGGAGTATTTTGAGTGCGATCGCATTTTGCATACCGACGAAATAAATGCGGACACTCGCAGTGTGGAAATTCAATTATCTGGCAATGAACCGCATCAAATAGCTGATGATTTGTTGATTATTTCTGTACCCGGTCACACGAAAGGTCACACAGTTTTACTTTATAATAACAAGTTTTTGTTTAGCGGCGATCATCTCGCTTGGTCAGAAAATTTACAGCATTTGATTGGTTTTCGGACAGCCTGTTGGTATTCTTGGGCAGAACAAATCAAATCAATGCGAAACTTGGCTAATTACTCGTTTGAATGGGTGTTGCCGGGACATGGGCGGAGATATGATGCGGACAGAGAAACAATGCAACAGCAAATGCAGAAGTGTATTGATTGGATGGTTGATGCTTAATGTGATATAATGAAGATAAGTGTTCACCCTCACTAACTTGAATGTTGGAACTACTTGCAAGAATCACAATTAATCCCAGACAGTGTAGTGGTCGTCCCTGTATTCGTGGCATGAGAATTCGGGTATCAGATGTACTAGACTTATTTGCGGCCGGTTTGAGTGCTGAACAAATTCTCGAAGAAATGCCCGATTTGGAAAGAGATGACCTCAAAGCATCTCTTTTGTACGCATCACGTAAACTTAATCATCCAGTGTTAGTTGCATGACGATCTGGGTAGATGCACATCTGCCACCAGCGATCGCAACCTGGATGACTAATACACTTGGAGTAGCAGCGGTAGCCTTGCGCGACATTGGACTGAGAGATGCTGAAGATCCTGAAATTTTCGAGGCCGCCAAAGCGCAGGGAGTTATTTTGATGACTAAAGACAGCGACTTTGTTGATTTGGTCGATCGTCTTGATTCGCCTCCACAAATTATCTGGTTGACGTGTGGCAATACATCAAATGATCGGTTGCGAGAGATTCTTAGTGCACATTTGTTAGATGCGCTGGAACTTTTGAGAACCGGTGAAAGGTTAGTGGAGATTAGCGGGGATTAGTCGCCACAGTAAAAATTCCAATGCTAGTGGATTTGACAACTGACTAAGCCTTCGCTTTCGGAATGGCAACCAAAGTAATAGAATTAGCTGGGTAAGTTGCCTGAAAGCCAGCAGCGCTGACACTTAAATCGTTCTGACGGACGATCGCCCGCAAGTTCGCCTCGCTGTAGGTGTAAACTTGAGCTTTGGCACCTGGGTTAAAGCCTTTCAGACTCAAGTTGCTGGTCAAGTTTTTACTGGTTTTGTTAATGATTACCAGCGTCAAAGCACCATCCTGAGTGCGTTGTGCTCCGTAGATTGACAATTGTCCCAGATCTGTACTTTGCGATCGCACCCAAGTCTCCCCGTACTTGCTGCCCTTACCGTCATAATTCATGTAGGTTCGGAAGGCATAAGCCCCCGGTTCCGAAGACTTGGGAGGCCCCCACAGCGTCGCTAAATCCAGTTGTTCCCGCCCAAAAATCCCCAGGATCTCGGCTTGAGTTAAGGCACCGTTCATCGACTCCAAACCGCCCCAATTGTATTCAGTAATGGCGACTTTTGTACCTGGGTAATCTTGCTTGACCCATTCTCGAAACCGGGGTATAATTGTTAGCGGCGGATTGTATTTACCAATCCAACTTTCATCAGTATAAGTGCTGTCCCACAGAGAACGAGTCGATCGCAATCGGGCTGCTTGCGTCTTAGCATCGCCGGCGGGACAATTAGCCAAACAGAGGTCATCGACGACAGGATAGTAGTGTTCGTCGAAATAGTCGAGGATGCGAACACCTTTTTGCTGTTCGTAGGCGCGCATTTGCTGCAAGTACCACCGCGCGAACCAGACGCCACCGTGTTTTTCGCGATCGCCCTTTACCCCAGAATCCACATAAACCGGCCAGCCAAAATCCGATGGCCCGAGTACCTTAGCGGTGGGATCTGTGGCTTTTACCATTGACGCATATTGGAAAGTGCGATCGCGCAATTCGTCATAACTTGTCGGTTCTGGATGAACATCGCGGTGAGTGTTTCCCCAACCGCTTGGTTCATTGTCCATTTGATAAATTTGCACGCCGCCCTTAGCGGCAGTACCGTGGGTTTTAACTAAATGTTGAACCCAAGCTTTTTGGAAATCTGGGTTACTGACAATACTAACATCAAGGCGGTTATTATTAGTAATTAAAGTGCCGTCGGGACGCTTCCCATTCCCGCACTTATCGCCTTCGGGAAAAATGTAGGGATTGGTTTTTTCTTGCGCGCCGTATTTGGATACTCTAAAACCGCAGTTCCAAGTGCTAAACTTATTTACATAGCCTATCATCGGGATGGTAACGATGCTTTTGCTGCCGTTATTGCGGTTAGTTTTGACAATTTTGTCAGTGGAATCGCCGGGAATGGGGTTTTTGTTGTCGCCGCCGCCGACGAAAAAGAAGTCATCGCCGACGTTGGAAGAATCGACTAACCAGTTGTAGCGGCTAGTGTGATTGGCGCCCCAGCGTTCCACCGGAATTCGCAACTCTTTGGCGAGGGCCGGATCTATGGCAAAATCGTTCATACCGTAGATGTCGGGACTGATGGAATGGCGATCGGCCCTCACGTCTACAGATAAGGTGGGACTGGCTGTTTGGGCGATGCCTACGGCCAGCTTCGCTAACGCACTTTTGAAGTAGGCCGCAGTGGCGATCGTTGCCAAAGCTGCCAAAACGCCTAATAATAGTAGGATAATCCAGCGTGGTTTGTTGGAGGGCGATCGCCACAAAAATCTTGTATTCATTTTGATAGTGCCTGAAAACTGGTTGTGCGATCTAAAAATGTTAATTAAATTATGCTAATTTCTTATTCACATTGTAGCAGATGTTGAAGTCAGCAGTCACTATCGAGACTGTCCCGCAGAATCTCAACAAGTCTATATACATGGGTTCCTAGTGTGGGTGGCCAATCTTGTTGAACACTTGGATGTAGATTTTTCGCTCGATTTACTGCATTTTCTGTATTTGGCTTGTAAGTAGAGAGATCCAAATTGCTACCATTGTAACTTCCTAAAATAGTTCGCAGTCTTCCCTTAAAATTATCGCAAGTCCTATCCTGGGGATTAATATCTTCAAAGTGTAAAGTTAACCATACTTCAAAACAAGGATTGCTAATAGCTAAATTATAACCTTTTTGCCTAGCTTGACTACAAACAGAACTCAACTTCTTTTGTCCCCAACGATCCACATCAGAAACCAGCCAAAGCATATCATCCTCATTTAGATCGTATCGTTCTTTGAATATATCTAAACGCTCTAAAACATATTCAGGTGAAGATTTGCCGTCTTCTGTAGTTGCTAATATCTCTATTTTAATTCTACTGCTATTAAATATCCTAAAATATTGTTTTTCAGTTTCTTTACCTTCCGTAGCAACTATAAATAGTTTGGCATCCCTCCTATCCTGTTGTCTGTCTAATAATTTTGTGCGCTTAATTTTTCCCATTGCTATTAGTTTGTTGTGACAGATACAGCGGTTTCACAATTAAGCCACCCTAAATTTTGAGGATTTCCAAAGAAGGGAATAGCCCCAAAACGTCCATTCAAATAGCCTTTCTCAATCTTCAGGTCTGGTCTCATTTTGAATTCGGCTAAGGAGTAAAGATTAGATGCACCTTGTTCGCTCTTTTCAACAAACCATATTTCATCACGCCGGAGTAAATCTAGGTCTAGCAAATTGGTATCGTGGGTTGTAAAGATCAGTTGGTTATTTTTGTCTCTACAATTAATTGCTAGTTGGACAAAGTTACGAGAAAGCAGAGGATGCAAACGCCTATCTAGTTCATCAAGGAAAAAGACTTTTTCTTCTTCTTGTTTGAGAATAAACAAAGCCGGAATTAGATTGATCAGACGTTGAGTCCCTTCTGATTCCTCTTCTATGGAAAAATCAATAAACCCTCCATCTTCACTGCGATGACGAGTTCTGAGTTGAATCAAAATTACTTGACTCTCATCATCTTTAAACAGGATATCTCTTGTACCTCCTAAGTTCTCAATCATTACAATTGAATTTTTTTCTGCTTGATTCAGGGCTTGAATCAGATTCTCTCTTAAAACTTTAGACATAGTTGGAAAGTGTCGCTCAAAATCCAACTCTACTTTCTCTGTGACTATGGAATCAATTCCTGTTCCTGCAAATTTAAGAAACTCACTCATAAAGTCTGTGAATGATTCATCACTGAGGACACTAATTTCTAAGCCGGTATAATCGGCTTCTGCTGGAATAATAGTTAATACTTTTCTGAACCAGTCAAAAATAGGTTGTAAAACAACAATATTTCGCTCAAGAGATTCTGTTAAAAAGAGTTGGTTTGGGCGCGTTCCCTCTGCAATAAAATCTAGAAACTGTTGACGCTTCTTACTTCTACCTTTAAGCTTTGAACCATATTCAACTGTGGTTTCTTTTTGGGATGATGTAATGCGTTCAAAATACATTACTTCTTGTTTTTTGCCATCAGGAATTCCATGTAGCCATTCTTCAAATATTTGCTCTCTATTTAATTTGAAGCCGTAGGAATATCGATCGCCTTTATGGGTAAAAATAAACTCAAACTTGCTTGGCTGCTTACTATAATCGCCCAATTTGAATGGATAAACAGGGATAGTTTGAGTGCTGCGAGTTCCCTGTACCACTAAGTTTTTGGCAAAACTTATAGCCTCGATCAGGTTTGACTTACCTGCTGCATTTGCTCCGTAAATTGCTGCAATCGGCAAGATCGATCGCCCTTTTTCTGCTATATCTTCAGCAAGGTGATCTATATGTTGTCTATCGCTATTAACTCCCACCATACTAAAAGTGACTTCATCCCTGAAGGATAAGAAATTTTCTATAGTAAGTTGAATTAACATTGTTTCTACCCATGAGGAATAGGATTCCGCTACTTTCAGGCACTATAGTAGCATAAAACGGGTATTTAGGAGAAAAAATCTCCTAAATTACCTAGTTTTACCCAAATTCTATCTCTTTAGACGGAGATTTAGGAGACGGAAATGAATTGAGACTGATGGATTTGAACCTTAAGTGTAAGCTTCCATTGGCAAACAAGAACAGACGAAATTACGATCGCCAAACGCATTATCTATCCGGCCCACCGCAGGCCAAAACTTATATTCGCGAGTCCAAGGAGTCGGATAAGCAGCTTCGGCGCGAGTATAAGGATGATTCCACTCATCAACCATCAGAGATTCTGCGGTGTGTGGCGCATTTTTCAAGACGTTATTTTGCGCGTCAACATTGCCATTTTCAATCTCGGCAATCTCCCCACGAATCGCAATCATCGCATCGCAAAAACGGTCTAATTCCTGCTTCGATTCGCTTTCCGTCGGTTCCACCATCACCGTACCGGCGACAGGCCAAGAAACTGTCGGCGCGTGATAGCCGTAATCCATCAGGCGTTTGGCGATATCATCGACTTCAATCCCTGCGGTTTTTTTGAGAAGTCGCAAATCCAGAATACACTCATGGGCGACTAAACCAGATTTCCCTTTGTACAAAACCGGATAATAGGATTCTAACCGTTGCGCCATATAATTCGCATTCAGAATTGCTACCTTCGTTGCCTCAGTTAAACCAACTCCTCCCATCATCCGAATGTACATCCAAGAAATAGTCAAAATGCTCGCACTTCCCCAAGGCGCCGCCGAAACAGCACCAACTGATTGCGATATTTCACCGCCTCCCTTACCAAGGGACGATTCTATCTTGCTCCCCCCCTTAGCAAGGGGGGGTTGGGGGGGGTAAGTTCTTAATTCTGTATCAGTAGAAGGCAAAAATTCCACCAAATGAGACATGACTCCAATCGGCCCCATGCCGGGGCCGCCACCACCGTGGGGGATACAGAAAGTTTTGTGCAAATTCAAGTGACAAACATCAGCACCAAAATCACCGGGGCGACACAAACCAACTTGAGCATTCATATTAGCCCCGTCCATATAAACTTGTCCGCCGCAGTTGTGGACAATCTCGCAAATTTCTTTGATTTCCGACTCAAACACGCCGTGGGTAGATGGATATGTTACCATCAAAGCAGCTAATTCATTTTTGTGTTTGTCGGCTTTCTTTTGCAAGTCGGCGACATCAATATTGCCCTGGGAATCGCACTCGACAGCAACTACTTTCATCCCCGCCATCACCGCGCTAGCCGGATTTGTACCGTGGGCTGACTGGGGAATTAAACAGATATTGCGGTGAGATTCGCCTCGGTGTTCGTGGTATTGGTGAATTACTAACAATCCCGCATATTCGCCCTGGGAACCTGCGTTTGGTTGCAAGGAAATTCCGGCAAAACCGGTGACTTCTGCTAGCCATTGTTCGAGTTGCACAAACATCATTTGATAGCCGCGAGTTTGGTTGCGCGGTGCAAAGGGATGTATGTTACCAAATTCCGCCCATGTCACGGGAACCATCTCGGCTGTGGCATTCAATTTCATCGTGCATGAACCTAGGGGAATCATCGATGTATTTAGCGATAAATCCTTGGCTTCTAAACGGTGCATATAGCGCAACAGTTCGGTTTCGGAATGGTAGCTGTTGAAAACTGGATGGGTGAGATAACTGGTTGTCCGATCGCAAAACTCAGGTAACATCATATAGGAAGTGAAGGCGTCTGCATTCAGCGGAACGCTCAGAGAATTCTCGCCGTCACCCCTGATATAATCCTTCTCCCGTGCAAAGATTTTCCACAACTCTTTGACATCGCCCGCCGTGACAGTTTCATCCAGAGTAATCCCCACGGTTGTTTCATCGAACACCCGCAGATTAATGTGGCGATTTTGAGCGGCTTGGAGAACTTCCGATAGCGGTTTATCTCCCAATTCTACCCGGAGAGTATCGAAGAAAGGTCGATCGCCAATTGCGTATCCAAAACTGGAAAGGCCAGATGCTAAAATTGCGGTTAAGCTGCGTACTTGTTCGGCAATTTGTTTGAGTCCAGACGGGCCGTGATAAACAGCATACATACTCGCCATCACTGCTAGCAAAACTTGGGCGGTACAAATATTGCTAGTTGCTTTTTCGCGGCGGATGTGCTGTTCGCGAGTTTGCAAAGCCAAACGTAAAGCAGATTTGCCGTTAGCATCTTTGGAAACGCCAACAATTCGCCCTGGAACTTGCCGTTTAAACTCTTCTCGCGTCGCGAAATAGGCTGCGTGGGGCCCTCCGAATCCCATCGGCACTCCGAAGCGCTGGGTGCTTCCTACGGCTATGTCAGCGCCGAATTCGCCGGGGGGTGTGAGGATGCAAAGACTCAAAATATCGGCGGCTACTGTGACTAAGGCGCCGGCTTGATGTGCCGATCGAATAAAATCGGTATAGTCGTAAATTGCGCCATCGGTGGCTGGGTATTGCAGAAGTGCACCGAAGATAGTACGATCGCACTCAAAGCTTTGATGATCGCCGACAATCACTTCAATTCCCAGCGGTTTAGCGCGAGTTTGCACCACTTCCACGGTTTGAGGGTGACAATCTTGCGAGACAAAAAACGCTTGTGCTTTATTTTTATTAGCGGCGTAACTCACCGCCATAGCTTCCGCAGCCGCAGTCGCTTCATCCAGCAAGGAAGCGTTAGCAATTTCCAAACCCGTGAGCTCGATTATCATGGTTTGGAAATTCAGCAAAGCTTCTAATCGCCCTTGGGCAATTTCGGCTTGGTAGGGAGTGTAGGCTGTATACCAGCCCGGATTTTCGAGGATATTGCGCTGGATAACTGGGGGTGTGATGCAGTTGTGATATCCTGTCCCGATGTACGATCGAAATACGTGATTTTTAGCAGCAATTTCTTTCAATTCTGCCAAAGCAGCGTACTCGCTTTTGGCTGCGGGAAGTTGTAGGGGTTGATTCATGCGAATCGCCGCTGGAATCGTTTTGTCAATTAACTCATCGAGGCTGGAAATACCCAAAACATCTAGCATTTGCTGGATTTCGCTGGGTGTTGGGCCAATATGTCTTCCCGCAAAACCGTCGATGGGGGAAAGGTTTTGCTGTTGGTTGGGTTCAATTTGCGGGCTGTAGAGTACCAAGGCTGATTCTCCTGAATGGATTTCTTATTACTTTGTAACATTTCGCAAAGAGAACAAGGAAGATTTTCTGCGTCTATCAAAGTCCGACAGGGGTTGAAACCCCTGTCTCATAGCAGAAGTCGTCTGAAGACGACTGTAGATTAAAGTCGGTGGTTGAAACCGCAAAGCGAGTTAAACGAAGTCTGCTTTAGCTGGCGAAGAGATCAAAGGGGTATTTAAGTCGGATTTGGTATCAGTCGTCTTTAGACGACTTGTGCTAAAAGCCCCGTGGGTTTCAACCCCTGGCGGATTGTGGAAGAATCAAGGAACCCCATGCCCCATGCCCTGTTTGGCCCATGCCCTATTCCCCTTCTACCATTTTGCGATAGTCTTGAACCGACAAAGCATCATCCGCATCGCTAGCGTTGTCAACGCGCACTTTCAGAAACCAGCCAGCGCCGTAGGGATCTTCAGCCAAGTTTTCGGGAGACTCTATAATGTCATCATTGCGTTCTACGACTGTACCAGTCACAGGCGCTTTCAAGTCTTCAACTGCTTTCACTGACTCGACTGTACCGAATGGTTCGCCCTTTTCCAACCCTGCACCGACTTCAGGCAAATCTAGAAACACAATATCACCGAGTTGGTCAACTGCAAAGGAACTGATGCCGATCGTGGCTATTTCCCCTTCGAGTCGGATGTATTCGTGAGTGTCTAGGTATTTTAGGTCATCGGGGTATTGTAGTGCCATGTTTTTTCTCGCAATGAACAAAGTCTCAATTAAATCTTATTAAATTATGGGCATTGAGTTATGGCAAATTGGAATAAAAAAAATATGAACCTTTTACTTTTCGGGGAATTCTCTGTCCAACGAGTCTTTAGCTCTATAATTTTTATCTACGCTTTTCTGTGTCTTTACGCAGTCTTTTTTTCAGACAGGTTGATTTTTCAACCTCCCGCTGCTGGCTACCAGGATACCAGCGAAATCATTAAACTTAGCTCAGCTAATGGTCTGAAAATTTCTGCTGTTCATTTTCCGAACCCCCAAGCCCAATATACCATACTTTACAGTCACGGCAATGCAGAGGATTTGGGATATATTTGGTCGGTTTTGCGAGAGATTCGAGATAGCGGGTTTGCTGTATTTGCTTACGATTATCAAGGTTACGGTACGAGTCAGGGAAAGCCTTCTGAGTATAATGTTTATCGCGATAGTTCGGCGGCTTACGGTTATTTAACCGAACAGTTGCGAGTTCCGCCTAAGCAGATTATTGTGTACGGACGTTCTGTTGGTGGCGGGCCGGCTATTGATTTGGCTTCGCGGCAATCTGTGGGCGGTTTGGTGGTTGAAAGTTCGTTTGTTTCGGTTTTTCGGGTGTTGACGCAGATTCCGCTTTTGCCATTTGATAAGTTTGTGAATGTTGATAAAATTGGTAAAGTACGATCGCCCGTTTTAGTAATTCACGGTAAGGCAGATCGGGTGGTGCCGTTTTGGCACGGAGAGCAGCTTTTTGCGGCTGCTAAGCAGCCGAAACTTAATTTTTGGGTCGATCGCGCCGGACACAACGATTTAATGGAGGTCGCTGGCGATCGCTATGCTACGACTTTGCGAAGGTTTGTTGGTGCGATCGCCAATTAAGTTTGCAGTCAGGACTTGAGTCCTCAGAAAGAAGGACTGATATCGTTTCCGGTTGCATCGGAATGATTTAACCGCAGAGAACGCAGAGGACACAGAGAGAATAGAGAGATTAACAATTCCCATGCTACCGGATTTGATATGAAGTCCGAACGATCGAACCTTTTTTTTCGATTTATTTAAGGTTGAATGAAAATGCCGATCGCATTATGGACTCTCGCAGCAGTAGACGGCGGGCGATCGAGCAAACTGCCTCCCAAATACAAACTTGTCGAACTTCCCCCATCCAAGTTTAAAGCCTCCACAGCACCCATTTGCTGCAATATCTGCGCCAGTTCCGCGAAATTTGGGCCGGCCCCGCCCGCGCGATTGTGCACAGCTACAATTAGCAAATTCCCCGCAGCAGTGCGCCCGATCGCACTCCGAATCGCCGTCTGTCGAACATACGCATCGCTAAAGCCTTCCGCCTTCGCATCCACAGCCACTCGACTGTTTTTTACCAACACCGGCCCGCCACCGAGAATGTAGGGAAAGCGGTTGAAATTAGCCGGAATTGTGTTAGTTTCCAAACGCAATAAATTTCCTGCTAGCAATTGGGATGCAGGAGACAAATCGGAACGCAAAGCTAAAATATAACCGTTTCCTGGAATTGGAAAATTGGTTTTTCCCGTGGCACCTCCGGGGGATTGACTGACAACTCTATCGCCCGCAACTGTGACAACTATTTCATCGTCGGAAAACGGAGTATAAGTCCCTCCCCAATCTGGATTGTAACGGCCGATTCCCGATTCCACGTAGGCACTATTTAACTGGGAAATAGATAAACGCTGATTTGCTGAAGTTATCAAAGTTTCTTGCAAAGTTAAACGATCGATCGCAAATTCGCCTCGATCGTTCCAAGCGATCGCCCCGCGATTCAATATCGGCCCGGAAAGCCATTTCGTATCCCGCCGAATCGCACCTAAAGCTAGTCGATTGATGCGATTGAAAAATCCGGCATTAATTGCAGCAGCCGTTCCCGAAAGTTCCGCTGTTTGTAATAAAGGTGCACTACCTTTCTCTGTCGGCGGATTGCTCAACAACGGTCGAATTTTGATGCCGGATTGACGCGGATTCACTTCTAAGGAATATACCGGGAAACGCGCTGTTCCTAAATTTTGATACTGTTGTCTCCATCGAACTCCCGCCGCCCAAGCAATGTCTTTTTCTACTAACGAGTCTGGGCGAATGTCGATTACTAATCGATGGGGATTTCCTAAACTGAAAACTTGCGGCCGCCAGCCTAAGGGAATTTGTACTTTTACTCTGGTTTGATTCCCCGCAGGTTCGATTTTTAGCGATCGCAATTGCTGACTGGTTGCAAAAATGCGATCGCCCAAAGTGCGATCGACTTTGGCATCGATCGCGATCGACCATTCTTGACTGGCGATCGCCTGTACGGGTGCTAGCGGCTGCGAGAATGCTGGTTTTGTCGGGTCGTCTGGTGTTTCGAGGTTTGGTGTTACGGGGCTGACCTGCAAAGGGATAGCGGGTTTTGTGGGGTCGTCTGTTGGTGATGGGCTGGGTGTATCCACAAAGTTAACTTGCCACGGGGCGGCGCGATCGAGATCGAGAACAATGCGATCGCCCGTTTCTCTGGCTGCTTGCCGAATTCCGGTGACATTTGCGGTTTGAGTGGTGATTTTTAGGAGATTATTGTCGATCGATATTTGCCAACCGGCAAGTTTAGCAAAATCGGTAATATCTAAGTAACGATACGCACCAGTCGATCGCACTGTCAAACTTTGAGCATTACTTAAAGATACGGAAAACCACTGTACAGGTTGTTTGGTACTGTCGGCGGTGGACAGCAAATCGACTCCGGCAGATTGCATTAAGCCAATGTCGGCAATCCAAGTTCGGATGTTCGCAGAATTGCTGTTTGTTGGCTGTTGAGTCCAAGCTAAGGGAATGATCCGCCCGTTGAGGGAGATTTGGCGACCTTGTTTGATTGTGGCAACTGGCGGTATAGATTGAGTCATCAGTTTTAACTCAGACTTTGCACTATTCTTGGACAGAGGCAAGATGCCTGTGCCACTATCCATCAAGCTATTTGTGGGGTGGGCATCTTGCCCGCCCCCAGAGGCCACAGGCAAGATGCCTGTGCCACTATTTATCAAGCCTTTCTTTGTGGGGTGGGCATCTTGCCCGCCCCCAGAGGCCACAGGCAAGATGCCCCCAGAGGCCACAGGCAAGATGCCTGTGCCACCATTTATCAAGCCTTTGTTTGTGGGGTGGGCTTCTAGCCCGCTCTTTTGGGCCACAGGCAAGATGCCTGTGCCACTCCGACTCTCTTGGGCTGTTGCAGGTTGATTCCAGACTGAGTACAGAAGGATCGTCGCCAGTACGGGTGAAATCGACACTGACAATATCCAGGGCCAAACACTCGATCGCCTTCTGTTAGCTGCTACTAGCCGTTTTTGTCTAATGTGCATTTTTTTATTCTGGAAACCTAAAACCATTAACCTTCAAAAACGCCTGTCTTATAGCACAACGGTAAAAAATTCTAATTTTATTGGATAATCTTAATTTCTTTGGCTGTGTAGTTGGCTGTAGTTAGTTGCATAATATTAAGGCAGGGTTTAATTAGTTGTGAGCCTCGCTGCTACAACACTACTTGCACCTACTCACGCCCGCGAGCAGGTGTCTTTTATGTCTGGGGCGCTGACGAAAGCAACTAAACACCGCAGTGAACAAAATAAAGCTAAAGTTACTATTTACTGATGTTCGCTGCAAGGCGATCGAGCGGACTCAGGAAAAAACACGCAAAAAACTCGATCGCCCCCAATATATCTAGTTGCAGGGCGGCAATTTATCAAAGGATCGCTGCTTTTTAACCGCAGCGTATTTTGCGAGATATCTCCGAAGCGATGCGATCGAGATAATTTAAAATCTCCAAACAGGGTTTCCGCGTTACGTACAGGAAGCATCTACGTAAATTTTTATCGAATCAGCTTGCTATGTGCTGTTTTAAGATTTACTAGACTCCCACCGCTCGGCAGCATTCTCTCTCCGAGCTATAAAAACAAATCAACCACACAATCACAGAAATAACATTCAATCAACATGGGTAACACGATCGATCTAAACAGCAACGTGCATCAAACTGAGCGAGGAACTCCATTTGCCGGCCAAAACTGGTTAGTGGAAGAAAGAGATGCCTGCGGTGTGGGGTTTATTGCCAATCAAAGCGGCGAAGCTACGCACTCACTTATTCAAAAAGCCCTCCCAGCCTTAACTTGTCTGGAACATCGCGGCGGTTGCAGTGCAGACTCCGATTCTGGCGACGGCGCAGGTTTGATGACTGCAATTCCTTGGGAATTGTTGCATACTTGGTTTGCCGAACAGGGAATTGTGCCTCCACCACAGGAAAACTGCGGGGTAGGAATGATGTTTCTGTCTCAAGATGAAAGTCAAGCCAATACCGCGCGGCAGGTGGTTGAGGAAGTTGTGAAAGCACGCGGTTTCACTGTGGTGGGATGGCGCAAAGTTCCCGTTGTACCGTCGGTTTTGGGCCCGCAAGCACGAGAAAATCAACCTCAAATTGAACAAATCATCGTAAGTTCACCGAATTTGCAGGGAGATGAGCTCGACAGACAGTTATTTCTCGCCCGCCGCACGATCGGACACTCGCTATCGGATCGCCCAGGCTTCACCCGCCAAGACTTTTATAGTTGCTCTTTTTCTTCCCGCACGATCGTCTATAAAGGCATGGTGCGATCGGCAATACTCGGAGAATTTTACCTCGATCTGAAAAATCCCGCTTATAAAAGCGCCTTTGCCGTCTATCACCGCCGCTTCAGCACCAACACCATGCCCCGCTGGCACCTAGCCCAACCCATGCGCTTGCTGGGACACAACGGCGAAATTAATACGCTGTTGGGCAATATTACCTGGATGAAAGCGCGACAAGCGAATTTATCTCACCCGAATTGGAGTCAAGCCGACATCGACACCTTCAATCCCATTGTCAACTCCGAAAGCAGCGATTCGGCAAACTTGGACAACGTGATGGAAATGTTGGTGCACTCCGGCCGATCGCCCCTGGAATCGCTGACAATTATGGTGCCCGAAGCCTACAAAAATCAGCCGGATTTGGTTCCCTATCCCGAAATTGTCGATTTTTACGAATATTACAGCGGTATTCAAGAACCTTGGGATGGCCCGGCGCTGTTGGTATTTAGCGATGGCAAGCAAGTAGGTGCTACGCTCGATCGCAACGGTTTGCGTCCAGCCCGCTACTGCATTACTAAAGACGGTTTGGTAATTGTCGCCTCCGAAGCCGGAGTTGTCGATATTCCCGAAGCAGATATCGTCGAAAAAGGCCGCTTGGGGCCCGGACAAATGATTGCAGTGGACTTGCAAACCAAGGAAATTCTCAAAAATTGGCAGCTAAAACAGCGGATTGCGAAGCGCCACCCCTACGGCGAATGGCTCAAACAACACCGCGAAACCTTGCAACCTCAGCCTTTTGCCGAAACCGCAACCCTCGACTCGCAAGCCCTGTTAGCCACCCAAACTGCTTTTGGCTACACCGCCGAAGATTTGGATATGGTAATTGTGGAGATGGCAAGTTCTGGAAAAGAACCGACTTTCTGCATGGGCGATGACATTCCCTTAGCTGTGTTGTCAGAAAAGCCTCAGTTACTTTATAACTATTTCAAACAGCGGTTTGCTCAAGTGACAAATCCGCCGATCGACCCCCTGCGCGAGGGGATGGTGATGTCGCTGACAATGAATATGGGTTTGCGCGGCAATTTACTGCAAGCAACACCGGAAAATGCCAAGCTGCTAAAAATTGATTCCCCCGTACTCAACGACGGTGAACTGTCTTTCTTGAAAGACCAAAAGTCTTTCCCTGCAAAGCAACTGTCAACTCTTTACAAAATTACTTCCGGGCCTGCTGGCTTGCAAAGCGCAGTCGAGCAACTTTGTCAAGATGCTGTGGAGGCAATTCGATCGGGCGCAAGAATTCTGATCTTGAGCGATCGACCATCGCAGAAAAAAGGCGAATCTGCTGCTGTGGGATTGAGTGATGAATGCACTTACATTCCCCCCTTGCTAGCAGTTGGTGCAGTTCACCACCACTTAATTAGCGTCGGGATGCGGATGCAAACTTCGCTGGTTGTGGATACGGCGCAGTGCTGGAGCACTCACCACTTCGCGTGTTTGATTGGTTACGGCGCGATCGCAGTTTGCCCTTATTTAGCACTGGAAAGCGTGCGCGGCTGGTGGTTTGACACCAAAACTCAAAATTTGATGGAACATGGCAAAGTTCCCAAGATTACCGTCACTGAGGCTCAAGCTAAATATCGCACAGCGGTAGAAAACGGCTTGCTGAAGATTATGTCGAAAATGGGGATTTCGCTGCTGTCTAGCTATCAAGGCGCGCAAATCTTTGAGGCGATCGGCATTGGCGCCGATCTGCTCAATTTGGGATTCAAAGGCACTGTGTCTCGAATCGGCGGTTTGAGTATCGCTGAACTTGCTAACGAGGTAATGTCTTTCCACTCTCAGGCTTTCCCCGAATTACTCCAGAAAAAGCTGGAAAACTTCGGCTTCGTGCAGTACCGCCGAGGTGGCGAATATCACATGAACAGCCCGGAAATGGCCAAGGCTTTGCACAAGGCTGTGGCTACATTTAAGGCTGATACTAACGGTAACGGTAACGGGGCCGAAGTCTCTCCCGCCGCGAGCGGGGACGCTCGCACTGAAGCAAAAACGGCTTACGATCATTACGAGGTTTACAAAAAACAGCTAGAAAACCGCCCGGTTACGGCTTTACGAGATTTGCTCGACTTTGCGAGCGATCGCCCTTCCATCCCCATCGAAGAAGTCGAATCTGTAGCAGATGTTGTCAAACGCTTCGCCACCGGCGGAATGTCTCTCGGCGCTTTGTCGCCGGAAGCCCACGAAACACTCGCCATTGCAATGAACCGCATCGGCGGCAAATCCAACTCCGGCGAAGGCGGCGAAGACCCGATTCGATACAATGTGCTGAACGATGTGAGCGCGGCCGGTTTCTCACAAACCCTACCTCACTTAAAAGGTTTGCAGAACGGCGATACAGCCTGTTCGTCCATCAAACAGGTAGCTTCAGGACGTTTCGGGGTAACTCCTGAGTATCTGATGAGCGCCAAACAAATCGAAATTAAAGTCGCACAAGGTGCGAAACCGGGTGAAGGCGGTCAATTACCGGGGCCGAAAGTGAGCGAGTACATCGCCTATTTGCGCCGATCGAAACCGGGTGTCACTTTGATTTCGCCTCCTCCTCACCACGACATTTATTCGATCGAGGATTTGGCGCAGTTGATTTTTGACTTGCATCAAATCAATCCGAAAGCGGGTGTTTCGGTGAAGTTGGTATCGGAAGTCGGTATCGGCACTGTAGCAGCGGGCGTTGCGAAGGCAAATGCTGATGTGATTCAAATTTCCGGCCACGACGGCGGCACCGGTGCGTCTCCACTTAGTTCGATTAAACACGCAGGTTCTCCGTGGGAACTCGGATTGACCGAAGTTCACCGAGTGCTGATTGAGAACAAGTTGCGCGATCGAGTTTTACTGCGCGTTGACGGCGGCTTCAAAACTGGTTGGGACGTAATTATCGGCGCTTTGATGGGCGGCGAAGAGTACGGTTTCGGCACCGTGGCAATGATTGCCGAAGGCTGCATTATGGCTCGCGTTTGCCACATGAATAGTTGTCCTGTGGGCGTCACAACTCAACAGGAACACTTGCGGAAACGGTTCCCCGGAACGCCGGAACACGTGGTTAATTTCTTCTATTTCGTAGCAGAAGAAGTGCGGAGTTTGTTGGCGAAGTTGGGTTATAAGTCGATCGCAGATATCATCGGCCGCGCGGATTTGCTGAAGATGCGGGATGGGGTGAAACTAACTAAAACTCAAGCGATTAATTTGGATTGTTTGACGAAGTTACCGGATACTAAGGGCGATCGATCTTTCTTAGTCCACGGCGACATTCACACCAACGGGCCTGTGCTGGATGACGAATTGTTGGCGGATGTTGAGATTCAAAGTGCGATCGGCAATCACGGCACTGTCAGCAAGAATGTAACATTGGTAAATACCGATCGCACTGTGGGAGCGCGTTTATCAGGTGCGATCGCGCTGCAACACGGCAACACCGGCTTTAGCGGTGAAATTACCCTCAACTGCACGGGTAGCGCGGGCCAAAGCTTCGGCGCGTTCAATTTGCCGGGGATGACGCTGGTACTGTCTGGCCAAGCTAACGACTACGTTGGTAAGGGGATGCACGGTGGCGAAATTGCGATCAAACCGCCGATTGGTGCGACGTATGATGCAGCCGAAAATGCGATCGTTGGCAACACTTGCTTGTACGGCGCGACGGGCGGAACCCTGTTAGCTGCGGGTAAAGCGGGCGAACGGTTTGCGGTGCGTAACTCAATGGCGAAAGCAGTCATTGAAGGTGCAGGCGATCACTGTTGCGAGTACATGACTGGTGGCGTGATCGTCGTCCTAGGAAAAGTCGGCCGGAACGTCGGCGCTGGAATGACTGGCGGCTTGGGTTATTTCCTCGATGAAGATGGCAATTTCCCGGCTCACGTCAACGGGGAGATTGTCAAGATGCAGCGGGTTTCTACAGCCGCTGGGGAAGCGCAGTTGAAGGAGTTGATTGAGATGCAGTGCGATCGAACGGGCAGCAAAAAAGCCGCGAAGATTCTCGCAAATTGGTCGGAATATTTGCCGAAGTTCTGGCAAGTTGTGCCGCCAAGTGAAGCGAATTCGCCGGAGGCTTCGGAACAAAAGATTGCTGTGGAAGTTTAATTTTGCGGCTGGTTAAATAGATGAGGGGTGACGCGAGTTGCCCCTTTTTTGATAATTATTCTGGGTTTTTGAGCTGTAGAGTCGATCGCAACGCTGCGGTGCTATACTAAATGTCAGGTGTAACACCTGTTAACATAAGCAACTTTTAAAGCTATATGAAGACAGGTGTATTACCCGAGGACAAGTGTTTGAAGGTAAAGAGTAGAGATAATGGGTATTAATGTATGCGAGCAAACAAGCAATGCCTTCCAAAAAGCCTGTAATCACCATCCGGGTGAACCCTGAAGAATATGAGGTTTTGCAAGAATGGGCTGATTCCGAGTTCAGAAGTGTGCCCAGCTTAGTGCTGGCATTCGTTCGGAAAACGCTCTTAGAGCGCAAGCAGCAACACCCAGACTATCGAACTCAACAACCTAAATCTAAGTGCGACTCGTTGATTGGCAAATCACGGTAAACAGTCCGTACATAGCTAATCCAACTCTAACCAACAACGGAAAAGAGTTGAACTCTCGGAGAT